>JAYRLX010000136.1:0-9392 GCA_041905125.1 Caulobacter sp.
GGGATCGAACCGCCGACCTGTGGGTTATGAATCCACCGCTCTAACCATCTGAGCTACCCAGCCGGACCAGGAGGCGCGGCTTATAGGCGAGAACCGCGCGGGATTTCAAGCCCGGCCGGCGCGCCGCGCTAATCCGCCACGATCGCCGCCGCCGCGTTGCCCAGCGCCTTGACCGCGTCCGCGGGCGCGAGCTTCACCTGCAAGCCCCGCTGGCCGCCGTTGATGAACACGTAGGGCTCGGCGAGGGCGGCTTCCTCCATCACCGTCGGCAGGCGCTTCTTCTGGCCGAAGGGGCTGACGCCGCCGACCTTGTAGCCGGTGATCCGCTCGGCGTCGGGCACGGGCGCCATGGCCGCCGACTTGCCCTTCAGCGCCGCGGCCAGCTTCTTCATGCTGACCTCCTTGTCCGAGGGCAGGATGGCGCAGGCCGGCTTGCCGTCCAGCATGACGACCAGCGTCTTGAGCACCCGACGCGGGTCCTCGCCCAGGGCTTCGGCGGCCTGCAGGCCGACTCGCTCCGATCCCGGATCGTATTCGTACGTATGAAGGTCGAACGCGACGCCGGCCTTGGTCAGTGCGATCGTGGCGGGGGTGCTCTTGGACATGACCCCGGTCATACCCAAGTGCTTCCGAAGGGGAAATACGGAACGGTGATGACGGCTTTCGATCGACGAACCTTGCTGCGCGGCGCCCTTGGCCTAGGCGCCTTGGGGCTTTTGCCCGCCTGGGCCCGGGCGAGTGAAGGCTCCCGGTCGCCAACGGCGCTGAGCGGCGAGGACATCAAGCTGACCATCGGTCACGTCATGCCGCGCATCGATGGCCGCGCGGGCCACGGCGTGGCGATCAACGGCACGATCCCGGGGCCGCTGATCCGGCTAAAGGAAGGCCAGAACGTCCGGATCGCCGTAACCAACACCCTCGAAGAGGACACCTCGATCCACTGGCACGGCCTGCTCGTTCCGTTCCAGATGGACGGCGTGCCGGGCGTCAGCTTCCCGGGGATCAAGCCGGGCGAGACCTTCACCTACGACTTCCCGGTCCGGCAGTCGGGCACCTATTGGTGGCACAGCCACTCGGGGCTGCAGGAGCAGATCGGCCACTACGCGCCGATGATCATCGACCCGGCCGGCGAGGATCCGATCGCCTATGACCGCGAGCACGTGATTGTGCTGTCGGACTGGACCTTCCGGCATCCGCACGAGCTGTTCCGCAAGCTCAAGGCCCAGGCGGGCTACTTCAACACCCAGAAGCAGACGGTCGCCGGGCTGCTGCGCGGCGAGGACCAGTCGCTGAAGGACCGCATCGCGTGGGCCAAGATGCGGATGGATCCGACCGACGTGCTGGACGTCACCGGCTCGGCCTACACCTACCTCGTCAACGGCCACGGTCCGGGCGACAACTGGACGGGCCTGTTCTCGCCGGGCGAGCGGGTGCGGCTGCGGATCATCAACGCCGCCGGCATGACCACCTTCAACGTGCGGATCCCAGGTCTGGCGCTGGAGGTCGTGGCCGTCGACGGCCAGCCGGTGGTCCCTGTGAGCGTCGACGAGTTCCAGACCGCGCCAGCCGAGACCTATGACGTCATCGTCCGGCCCGCCGAGGACAAGGCCTTCACCCTGGTCGCCGAGGCCTCGGACCGCTCGGGGATGGCCCGCGCCACCCTGGCGCCGCGTCTCGGAATGTCCGCCCCCGTTCCGCCGCTGCGCAAGCGGCCGCTGGCGACCATGAAGGACATGGGCATGGGGAGCATGGCCCACGGCATGGACATGCCGGGCATGGACATGTCGATGCGGTCCCAGAGCAATGCGCCTAGCGTGCCCCTGACCCCTGGCGTCCAGACCATCGCGCCGATGCCGATGGACCGCATGGCCGAGCCGCCCCAGGGCCTGGAGGACGTTGGCCACAAGGTGCTGACCTACGCCGACCTCGCCAACCTCCATGAGCCCAAGGACAAGCGGCCGCCGGGACGAACGGTCGAGATCCATTTGACCGGCAACATGGAGCGCTTCATGTGGGCGTTCGACGGCCAGCCCTACGGGCCCGACCGCAAGCCCTACGCCTTCGAGCGCGGCGAGCGGGTGCGGGTGGTGCTGGTCAACGACACCATGATGTCCCACCCGATCCACCTGCACGGCCACTTCTTCGAGCTGGTCAACGGCCAGGAACGGCAGCCGCTGAAGCATACGGTCAATGTGGCGCCCGGCGGCAAGGCGGCTTTCGACCTGACCGCCGACGAGCCGGGCGACTGGGCCTTCCACTGCCACATGCTGCTGCACATGCATGCGGGCATGTTCGCGGTCGTCACGGTGCGTCCGATGGACGGGGAGGCGGCGTGATGCTGGTCGATCTCCCGCCCGCCGCTCAGCATGAGCACCACCAGTCGGCTCCCGCCGCCGATCCGCACGCCGGCCACCACATGCTCGCGCCGGCCGCTCCGGCAGCCCAGGCCAAGCCGCCGCCGATCCCGACCGGTCACGCCGCCGAGCGGTTCTACAGCCCGGCGGTGATGGCCCCCGCGCGCGCCCAGCTGGCCAAGGAGCACGGCGGCGGGACCGCCTGGACCGTGCGCGCCGACGTGCTGGAGCATCGCGCCATGAAGGGCGCCGACGGCCAGGCCTTCGAGGGCGAGGCCTGGTGGGGCGGCGACGCCTCGCGCTGGGTGGTCAAGGCGCGCGGCGAGCGCAAGGCCGGCGAAGGCTGGGAGCGCGGCGAGGCCGAGGCGCTGAAGGCCTGGCCGGTCGGGCCCTATTTCGACCTGCAGGCCGGCGTTCGCTATGACTTGGCGCCGAAAGGACGATCGTATGCGACGCTCGGCTTTGAGGGGCTGGCGCCGTACTGGTTCGAGGTCCAGGGCGCGGCCTATCTGTCCGACAAGGGCGACGTCTCGGCGCGGGGCGAGGCCTCCTACGACCTGCGCCTGACGCAGAAGCTGATCCTGCAGCCCCGTCTCGAAGGCGATCTCGCCGAGGCCGGCGCCGCGCGGCTCGAGGGCGGTCTGCGTCTGCGCTACGAGATCACCCGGGAGTTCGCGCCCTATGTCGGGCTCGTGCGCGAACGGGCCTTCGGACCGGCCGTCGTGGCGGGCGAGCGCGCCGGGAGCACGGCGGTGGTGATCGGGGTCAGGGCCTGGCGCTGACGCGCTCGAGACGCCCTACCGTCACGGATGGCTTGCCGCGCGCGGAAGCCTGCTCCAACATCCGTTTGACTGGCCGCAGAGCCAGCGCACGAGGGAGCCAGGACGGATGTCGGAAGCGATCGATTTCGAGCGCATGCGGACCTTGGGCGACGTCGCCCGCTATCACGCCGAGGCGCGGCCAGACGCTGTCGCCTTCAGCTTCGAGGGGCGCGACACCACGTTCGCCGATTTCGATCGGCACACAAGCCAGGTCGCCAATGCGCTGATCGCGGCGGGCCTCGAGACCGGCGACCGCGTGGCCTATGTCGGCAAGAACAGCGACTGGTATTTCGAGCTCCTGATCGGCGCCGCCAAGGCCGGGGTGGTCACCACGCCGATCGGCTGGCGCCTGGCCGCGCCCGAGATCGCCTACATCGTCGCCGACAGCGACGCCAAGCTGGTCTTTGTCGGACCCGAACTGATCGGCCACGTCGAGGAGGTCGCCGCCGAACTGACCCATCGCCCCGTCGTGATCGCCATGGAGCCGCAGGGGGCGGGCGAGAGCCAGACCTTCGAAGCCTGGCGTGACGCCCAGCCCGCCACCGATCCGCACAAGCCCATCGCCACGTCCGATATCGCCATCCAGCTGTACACCTCGGGCACGACCGGCCGGCCCAAGGGTGCGATGCTGACCCACGACAACCTGCTGGCCATGCGGCGCGAGGCGGCGGCGACCCAGCTGCCGTGGAACCGCTGGGGCCCGCAGGACGTGAGCCTGGTGGCCATGCCCGTCGCCCATATCGGCGGCACCGGCTGGGGGCTCGTCGGCCTGCTGAACGGCGCCAAGGGCGTCGTCGCCCGCGAATTCGATCCGACCAAGGTGCTGGACTATATCGAGAAGGACCGCATCTCGAAGATGTTCATGGTGCCGGCCGCCCTGCAGATCGTCGTGCGGCTGCCGCGGGCCCGAGAGGTCGACTATTCGCGGCTGTCCCACATCCTCTATGGCGCCGCGCCAATCCCGCTGGATTTGCTGCGCGAGTGCATGGAGGTGTTCGGCTGCGGCTTCGTCCAGCAGTACGGCATGACCGAGACGACCGGCACGGTGGTCTATCTGCCACCCGAGGACCACGACCCGGCGGGCAACAAGCGCATGCGCGCGGCCGGCCTGCCGATGCCGGGCGTCGAGCTGAAAGTGATCGACGAGGCGGGAAACAGCTTGCCGCCGAACACCGTGGGCGAGGTGGCGATCCGGTCGCGCTCGACCATGGCCGGCTACTGGAAGCTGGACGAGGCCACGGCCAAGACCATCGACGCCGAGGGCTGGCTGCGCACCGGCGACGCCGGCTACCTGGACGAGGACGGCTATCTGTTCATCCACGACCGGGTGAAGGACATGATCATCTCGGGCGGCGAGAACATCTATCCGGCCGAGGTCGAGAGCGCCGTCTACGGTCACCCGCACGTCGCCGAGGTGGCGGTGATCGGGGTGCCCGACGAAAAGTGGGGCGAGGCCGTCAAGGCGGTGGTCGCGCCCAAGCCCGGCGTCACGCCCGACCCCGCAGACATCATCGCCTTCGCCCGAACTCGGATCGCCCACTTCAAGGCGCCCAAGAGCGTGGACTTCGTGGCCGCGCTGCCCAGGAACGCTTCCGGCAAGATCCTGAGGCGCGAACTGCGCGCGCCGTACTGGGAAGGGCGCGAGCGGCAGGTGAATTAGACAATCCTCCCCCTAGCGGGGGAGGTGGTCCGAAGGACCGGAGGGGGAAGTGTTGGAGAGCCTGCCTCTTCCCCCTCCGTCGTCTCTTCGAGCCGACACCTCCCCCGCTAGGGGGAGGATTGGGGCAGTCCTACTCCACAAACGCCTCGACGCTCTCCCGCGTGCCGACCATGAACGCGTCGGCCACCAGGGTCAGCGGGCGCACGTCGACCTCCGAGCGCCCCTCGGCGATCAGGGTCGCGAAGCGGTCGTAGAGGCCGGGGTATTCGCGGTTTTCGCCGATCTCCACCGGCTGCCCGTCGATCGTCAGCGCGGCGCCGCCCATCGACAGCTTCAGCTCGCCGGCGTCGCTCCAGGCGGTGATGTCCCAGGTCTGGGGGCCGGTCTGCAGGAAGTCGAGATCGGCGGTGATCGTCGCGCCGTTCAGGGTGGTCATGTTGAGGTGGCCGGCGATCGGCGACTGGACGTTCTCGGGCACCTGCAGCCTGGCGTCGGTGACGAAGACCTCGTCGGGCATGATCTCGGTCAGGATCGACAGGGCGTTGATGGCCGGGTCGAAGACGCCCATGCCGCCGGCCTGCCAGATCCAGGTCTGGCCCGGGTGCCAGCGGCGCACGTCCTCGCGCCATTCGATGGCGAGCGTGCGGACCGGGTTCTGGGCCAGCCAGGCCTTGGCCTGGGGGACGCCGGCGGCGAAGCGCGAGTGCCAGCTGGTGAACAGGACGACGCCCTGCTCGCGGGCGACGGCGGCCAGCTCGGCGACCTCGCCGACCGTGGCGCCGGGGGGCTTTTCCAGGAACACATGCTTGCCGGCGCGCAGGGCGGCCAGGGCCGTCTCGCGCCGGGCCTGGGGCGGGGTGCAGAGCGCGACCGCGTCCAGCGCCGGGCCCTCGGCCAGCATCTCAGCGATGTCGTGGAAGACCGGCAGGCCGCCGAGGTCCGGCTGACTGCGGCTGGCGGCGGCGACGAGGTCGAAGCGCGAATCCGCGGCGATGGCGGGGATATGCTGGTCGTGGGCGATCTTGCCCACGCCGACGAGGCCGATGCGGATCACTTTAGTCTCCTCCCGCGCGGATGTTCGGCGTCGGCGTTTATATTATAAATGGACCGACGCAAGTCGGACGCCGCAAAATCGCGTCCGGCGCTCGGGTCCTAGACCCGCTTCATGCTGAGGATCTTCACCGGCGGGTTCAGGATCTGGCCCTTCATCGAGGGCACGTTGGTCGGGCCGTCGGTGCGGCCGGCCAGAATCTTCTTCACGACGTCCATGCCCTGCACGACGTAGCCGAAGACGGCATAGCCTTGCGCCGCGTCGGACTTGCCCGGCTTGGCGTCAAGATACGGCTGGGGGCTGGCGCAGATGAAGAAGTCGGCGGTGGCCGAGCCTGGCGCGTCGCGGCCCATCGAGATGGCGCCGGCGGTGTGCTTGAGGCCTGTCTTCAGCGTGCTCTCGTGGGCGATCGGCGGGGCGCGGCGGGAATAGGGCTTGGGCTGGCCCTGGATCGAGCCTGCGCCGGCCGCGCCCTTGGCCCGGTTGGCGCGGAAGAACTGGCCGCCGTCGAAGCGGTGCTTGTCGACATAGTAGAGGAAGTTGCTGGCCGTGATCGGCGCCTTCTTGTCCTCCAGCTCGACGACGATGGTCCCTTTGTCGGTTTCGATCGCCACGCGCGGCTTGCCGGCGGCGAGGGCGGGCGAGGCGGCCAGCATCGCCAGAGCGGCGAGGACGCCAAAGGCGGCGCGGCGGCCGATCGTCGAAAGGGTCATGGAGAGCCTCGTCACGCGGAAGACGGACGATGCTTAGCGCGCTCGCGTCGGCGGCGTCGAGCCCGTCGCGGCGAGCGACCACGGCTCGCGCCCGGGGGGCGTGCGCGAGCCGCGATCCTCACGGGCGGGCGTTCAGGCCCAGGTGTCGACCCGCAAGCCCGTTCCCGCGGCCGGCGTAGCCTTGGCGGGCGCGGCCCGGGCGCCGTCGTCCGCGTCGCCGTCCCGGTCGGGACCACGCTCGGCGGCTTCAGGCTTCCGCATCGCCATCAGTTGCGAGGCGGCGGTGGCGCTGGAGATGTTCATTCTGAACTCCATGGGTGCTGGCGAGGCAAAGCGCCTCGCCAGCAGCAAGGACGACGACCGACTCCAAGCGCCTCAACGGCCAAGCTGAGGCGCGAGGTCGCAAAAAGTGACCGCTCCCAGATTTCCTGCATCGCAAGAGTCACGTTCGCTGAGTTAGGGTCTTGCTTGACCGCGGGGAAACGCGGCGTTCAGGGAAGGGAATTCATCGATGGGGGCTGACAGCCAAGCCGCGCCCGCCCAAGGGAAAACGGGCAGGGGGCGCGATGCGCTGGTGATCGGGGCGTCCTCGCTCGGCACCGTGTTCGAGTGGTACGATTTCTATCTGTACGGCTCGCTGGCGGTGATCATCACCGGCCACTTCTTCTCGGGCGTCAACGAGACCACCGGCTTCATCCTGGCCCTGCTGGCCTTCGCCGCGGGCTTCGCGATCCGGCCGCTGGGCGCGGTGATCTTCGGACGGCTCGGCGACATCTGGGGCCGCAAGAACACCTTCCTGATCACCATGCTGCTGATGGGCGTCTCGACTTTCGTGGTCGGCCTGCTGCCCTCGTACGAGCAGATCGGCGTGGCCGCGCCGGTCGCGCTGATCGTCATGCGCCTGGTGCAGGGCCTGGCCCTGGGCGGCGAGTACGGCGGGGCGGCGACCTATGTGGCCGAGCACGCGCCGGAGGGGCGTCGCGGCTTCTACACCAGCTGGATCCAGACCACGGCCACCGTCGGTCTCTTCCTGTCGCTGCTGGTCATCCTGGCGACCCGCACCTGGATTGGCGAGGACGCGTTCAAGACCTGGGGCTGGCGTATCCCGTTCCTGGTCTCGCTGCTGCTGCTGGGCGTGTCGCTGTGGATCCGCCTGAAGCTGCACGAGAGCCCGACCTTCCAGCGCATGATCTCGGAAGGGAAGGGGACCAAGAAGCCGCTGGCCGAGGCCTTCGGCCGCTGGTCGAACCTGAAGGTCGTGCTGCTGTCGCTGTTCGGCCTGACCATGGGCCAGGCGGTGGTCTGGTACAGCGGTCAGTTCTACGCCCAGTTCTTCCTGGAGAAGACGCTGAAGCTGGACGGGGCCCTGGCCAACCTGCTGATCGCCACCAGCCTGCTGATCGGGACGCCGTTCTTCGTGTTCTTCGGCTGGCTGTCGGACAAGATCGGTCGCAAGTGGATCATCATCGTCGGCTGCGTGCTGGCGGCGGCGACCTATTTCCCGATCTTCAAGGCCATCACGAGCTACGCCAATCCGGTCCTGGCCCAGGCCGAAGCTTCGGCCCCGGTCGTCGTCAACGCCGATCCGGCTTCGTGCGCCTTTCAGTTCGACCCGGTGGGCAAGGCCAAGTTCAACACCGCCTGCGACGTGGCCAAGGCCTATCTCGCCAAGGCGGGCGTGACCTATAGCTCGCAAGACATCCCGGCCGGCGCCCCGACCACCGTCCAGGTCGGCGGGGTCAGCCTTGCTGGCTTCGACGCCAAGGGCGCCACGGGCAAGGCGTTCGCCGCCGCCCGCAAGGCGTGGGAAGCCGATCTGGGCGCCCAGCTGAAGGCCGCCGGCTATCCGGCCAAGGCCGACGCCAAGCTGGTCAACAAGCCCAAGGTCATCGGCCTGCTGGCGATCCTGGTGATCTATGTGACCATGGTCTACGGCCCGATCGCGGCCATGCTGGTCGAGATGTTCCCGACGCGGATCCGCTACACGGCGATGTCGCTGCCCTACCATATCGGCAACGGCTGGTTTGGCGGCTTCCTGCCGACGACGGCCTTCGCGATCGTGGCGGCGACGGGCGATATATACTCGGGTCTCTGGTATCCGGTGATCATCGCCACGGTGACCGCTGTTATCGGTGGTTTGTTCCTGAAGGATACGCGGCACAATCCGATCGAGGATTAGGCGCCGCGCCGAAAGCTACCCAGCGGCGGGTGCGTCGCCGGGTTGCTATTCCGCACCCGATCGGCTTGCTTGTCGCCCGAGGGGAGCGTTGATGGCGCAAGAAGACGAAGACAGGCGCGCCTGGTTTCGGCGGGAGATCCTGCCGCTGGAGCCGGACCTGCTAGCCTATGCGCGGCGTTTCTGCCGCGACGGGCAGACCGATCCGGAAGACCTGGTCCACGAGACGTTCGCGCGGGCGATCGCCTGCAAGACCTGGCGCGAGATCAGCAGCCCGGGCGCTTTCGCCACGCGCATCCTCCGTAACTGCGCGCTCGACACCCTGCGCCGACGCAAGGTGCTGACGATCACGGCCGTCGCCGACTTCGAGCGCATCGATCCGGTCGACGAGGCGCCAGGCGCGCAGTCGATCGTCGAATCGCGCCAGGAGCTTCGCGCTCTGGCCGACGCCATCGCCGAACTCCCGACACAATGTCGACGCGTCTTCACGTTGAGAAAAGTGTACAGCCTCTCGCCCGACGAGATAGCGGTTCGGCTGGGCCTGTCCGTCTCTACTGTTGAGAAGCACCTGGTGAAGGGACTTCGCTACTGTTCCGAAAAGCTGGGACGGCGTAACG
>JAYRLX010000137.1:0-9389 GCA_041905125.1 Caulobacter sp.
GCAGGCCCGACAGATAGCCCATGGCGTCCGCGGGGCTCATGCCGTCCAGCAACTGGCGGGCGCGGGTCTCGAACATCAGGTGGGTCAGGCGCGCGGCGCCGTGCTCGGCGAGGCGCGACAGGCCCAGGGCGAAGCCTTCGGCCGAGCCGTCGGCCTGGCTGCCGCCGCCGGCCGCCAGGGTCGAGTGCTTCTTCAGCAGGGCGAAGGTCTCGCCGACTGGGGCGGTGACGAAGCCGGTGACCTTGCCGTCCTCGACCACGGTCCACTTGTTGTGGGTGCCGGGCAGGACGAGCAGGTGGCGGCCGGTCTGGAGGGCGGGGTTCAGCGACAGGGCGCCGAAGACCTGGGTCTCCTCGCCGCGCATGACGTCTGGGCCGCCCAGCGGGTTCACGCACGAGAGGCCGGGAACCAGGGTCACCGGCAGGCCGTCGGCCTCGAGCCGGATCGTGCGCTGGGCGATCGCCGCCGGATCGGCCGGGCAGGGGGCGTAGGGGGCCAGGGTCCAGCCGATGCTGGAGCCGACCATGCCGCACAGGATCGCGCCGGTGGGATTGGCCTCGCGCCAGTCGCCGACCAGGTCGAGGAAGGTCTTTTCGGGCGTGTCGGTCAGGGCCGAGACGCCCGGTCCGTCGCGACGATGGATGACGCTCTTGCCCTGCCGCAGCCAGAGCCGCAGGCGCGAGGTGCCCCAGTCGCCGACGATCACGACATCCTGGTCCATCAGGCTTTCGCCGCCGCGCGTCGCCGTCCCGTGTGCCCGTCGCTCATGATCGTCCCTAACGCGGCGCTGATATCGCCCACTTCGCGGGTGGAATTATAGTACAATATGGGGCTGCGCAATCGCGCTGCATACGGCCACTTAGGGACTGGCCAAGCGGCCCTCGCCCGGCGAGTGTCTCCCGAACGATTGATAGCGCTATCAAAGCGCTCGGCGAGGGAGAACGCGGATGGGCGCCTGGCGTGTGGCGGCGGTTTGCCTGGGGGCTCTGATGGCCTCGACCTCGGCCCTGGCCCTGGACTTCGAGCGGACCGCCGACGGCGTGATCGTCACGCCGGCCTCCGGACCCGCCAAGAGGGTCCGGCTGCAGGTGATGAGCGACCGCATCATCCGCGTCACCGCCTCGTCGACCGATGAGATCAAGGCGCGGCCGAGCCTGATGGTGATCGCCGCGCCTAAGACCTCGGGCTTCACCGTGTCGGAGGCCGGCGGCAAGGTCGTGCTGAAGGCCGGCAAGGCCACCGCCGAAGTGGCGTTGAAGGACGGCGCGGTGTCGTTCAAGGACGCCTGGGGCAAGACGGTGCTGGCCGAGCAGGGCCGCTCTGCTTTCAAGCCGCTGAGCATCGACGGCCAGGGCTTCTACGCCGTCAGCCAGCGGTTTAATCCGAATACGGATGAAGGCTTCTACGGCCTGGGCCAGCACCAGAACGGCCAGATGAACTACAACGGCCAGGACGTCGAGCTGGCCCAGTACAATCGCGACATCGCCATCCCGTTCGTGCTGTCGACCCGCAACTACGGGGTGCTGTGGGACAACAACGGCATCACCCGCTTCGGCGACCCGACGCCCTACGCCCTGGCCTCGCGCGACCTGAAGCTGTTCGACAAGGGCGGCAAGCCGGGCGGCTTCACGGCCCAGTACTTCGTCAATGGCCAGCCCAGGCTGACCCGCGTCGAGGCGGACGTGAACTATCAGCACCTGAAGGACCTGCCCACCTGGCCGGCCGAGCTGACGGGCCCCGACAAGAAGCCGCTGAAGGGCGCCAGCGTGGTCTGGGAAGGCTTCGTCGAGCCGAAGACCGGCGGCGTCCAGAAGTTCAAGCTGTACTCGTCCAGCTACGCCAAGCTCTGGGTCGACGGCCAGTTGAAGATCGACCGCTGGCGGCAGAACTGGAACCCGTGGTTCCACAACTTCACGGTCCCGATGCAGGCCGGGACGCGCCACAAGGTGCGGATCGAATGGACGCCGGACGACGGCTACATTGCGCTGCTGCACAACGACCCGCTGCCGGCCGCCCAGCAGAAGTCGCTGACCCTGACCTCAGACGTCGCCCATGCGATCGACTACTACTTCGTGTCGGGCGACAACCTGGATCAGGTCGTGTCGGGCTATCGCCAGCTGACCGGCAAGGCTCAGGCGATGCCGCGCTGGGCCTATGGCTTCTGGCAGAGCCGCCAGCGCTACGAGACGCAGGACCAGATCGTCGGGGTGCTCAAGGAATACCGCGACCGCAAGCTGCCGATCGACAACGTCGTGATGGACTGGCGCTATTGGAAAGACGACCAGTGGGGCAGCCACAGGTTCGACGAGACGCGCTTCCCCGATCCTCAGAAGATGCTGGACGACATCCACCGGATGAACGGCCACTTCATGATCTCGATCTGGGCCAAGTTCTATCCGTGGACCGAGCACTTCAAGGAGCTCGACGCCAAGGGCCACATGTACAGGCGCAACATCGAGCAGGGCGCGGTCGACTGGGTGGGGCCAGGCTACGCCAACTCGTTCTACGATCCCTACGCGAAGGAGGCGCGCGACATCTACTGGCGCCAGGTCAAGGACAGCCTGAAGCGCTACGGCGTCGACGCCTGGTGGATGGACAGCGACGAGCCGGACATGCACTCCAACCTCGACATCCCCGAGCGCACCCTGCGCATGGGGCCGACCGCGATGGGGCCGGGCGCGGAGTTCTTCAATTCCTATCCGTTGATCCACACCCAGGGCGTCTTCGAGGGCGAGCATGCGCTCGATCCGAACAAGCGCAGCTTCATCCTGTCGCGCTCGGCGTTCGGCGGCATCCAGCGCAACGGCGTGGCGGTGTGGAGCGGCGACGTCGTGGCCCGCTGGGACGACTTCCGCGACCAGATCTCCGCCGGCGTGAACCTGTCGATGTCAGGCCTGCCGAACTGGACCACCGACATCGGCGGCTTCTCGGTCGAGGATCGCTACACCAACCAGGATCCCAAGCATCAGGACGAGTGGCGCGAGCTGAACCTGCGCTGGTTCCAGTTCGGCGCCTTTTCGCCGCTGTTCCGCAGTCACGGCGAGTTCCCGTACCGCGAGATCTACAACCTCGCGCCGGAAGGCTCGGAGGTCTACCGGAGCCTGGCCTGGTACGACGCGTTGCGCTACCGGCTGATGCCCTACACCCAGACCTTGGCGGGCGAGACCTATCACCGCGACGCCAGCATCATGCGCGGTCTGGTCATGGACTTCCCCCATGACCTGAAGGCGCGGAACGTCGACGACGAATACCTGTACGGCTCGGCCTTCCTGGTCGCGCCGGTGACGGCGTTCAAGGCCCGCTCGCGCCAGGTCTATCTGCCGGCGGGCGCGGCCTGGTACGACTTCGAGACCGGCCAGCGCCACGCGGGCGGCCAGACGATCAAGGCTCAGGCGCCGCTGTCGCGCATGCCGCTGTTCGTCAAGGCCGGCGCGATCGTGCCGACCACGCAGGTCCAGCAGTATGTCGGCGAAAAGCCTGACGCGCCGATCACCTTCGTCGTCTATGCGGGCCAGGACGGCCGGTTCGAGCTCTACGAGGATGACGGCCTGTCGATGGCCTACCAGCGCGGGGCCTACAGCCGCATTCCGGTCAGCTATGACGAGGCCAGCGGCCGCCTGACCATCGGGGCCCGCTCGGGCCGGTACGACGGCATGGTCGAGCGGCGCGTATTCAAGGTCCGCTTCGTCGGGCCGGGCGACAAGTCGACGGATTTCGACATCGCCGACGCCGCTGTCGACTATGTCGGCCAGCCGCTGGTGGTGACGCGCCGCAAGTAGGGCGCCGTCACGCGTCAGGGAGCTCTCCGGCCTCTTCTTCGTTGGAAGGAGACAAGGAGGCTTCCTCGATGCGCCGCGCTTTTCGTCTTCTGTCCGATATCTGGTCGTCGCTGCTGTTCATCGCGACCATCCGCGCCGCGGCGAAGCCGTGCCGCTCGCGACGCGTTCCGCCCGCGTCGGCGGAGTCATGCGCCGATCGAGCGGTCCAGATATCCTGAATCTGAATTAATGAATCTATGTTCTGATTTCGCTTGGGTGTTTCATTTTGAAACATAGTTTTCCGCGAAATCGACTATTCTGCAGTAAAATTTGATTTCATGATTAACAAAATGGTTCGATAAGTTAATTCTATATCTAGTTTTCTTAAACGAAATCGAAATCACGATGGTGGATACTTGCCACGGGTAAAACGCCCACCGGCAGTCAAAATGACGTCGGGACACCTCGAATAGGAGTTGTTTCGTTATGGCGCTGAACAGCATCAATACGAACTCTGGGGCCCTTATCGCCCTGCAAAACCTGAACGCCACCAATGCTGAGCTGCAGGTCACCCAGCAGCGCATCAACACCGGCAAGAAGGTCGGGACCGCCAAGGACAACGGCGCGATCTGGGCCATGGCCAAGAACCAGTCGGCGACGGCTTCGTCGCTGAACGCGGTCAAGGACTCGCTGCAACGCGGTCAATCCACGATCGACGTCGCTCTCGCCGCCGGCGACGCCATCACCGACCTGCTCGGCAAGATGAAGGAAAAGGTTCTCGCCGCTTCCGACACCTCGCTGAACACCGCGTCGTTCAACGCGCTGCAGGCCGACTTCAACTCACTGCGCGACCAGATTTCCAAGGCCGCCACCAACGCCAAGTTCAATGGCAGCAGCGTCGCCGACAGCACCACCACCAAGCTGACCTTCCTGGCCAACACGGACGGTTCGGCCTTCACTGTGAAGGTGCAGGACCTGACCCTGACGGGCCTGGGTCTGTCGACTACGTACAGCTTCACCAGCGCGGCGGACGCCAAGACCAAGCTGGCCGATATCGACAAGGCCATCGGCACCGCGACCAACAAGCTGGCGGCCCTGGGCACCAGCTCGACCGGTCTCGACACCCAGCTGACCTTCGTTGGCAAGCTGCAAGACAGCCTGGAAGCCGGCGTTGGCAACCTGGTGGACGCCGACCTGGCCAAGGAAAGCGCCAAGCTGCAGTCGCTGCAAACCAAGCAACAGCTTGGCGTGCAAGCGCTGTCGATCGCGAACTCGTCGAGCTCGTCGATCCTGAGCCTGTTCCGCTAAGACAGATACCGAGAGCCGGCGTTCGCGCCGGCGCTCATCTGGGGCGAGCCTTCGGGCTCGCCCTTTTTCTTTGCCTGAGGCTTTGGCTTGGCGCGCGTTCGGCGGCGAAACCGCGCACACGTTCGCCTAGCGCGCTCTCAGGTCCCGAACTGGGTGAAGGGCACGCGGTTGAAGAACCGGCGCTCGGCCCCGCGGGGGTCGTCCTCCATCCGCGACGTGTTGTCGAACACCATCGTCTGGCGGCGCTCCAGCGTATAGGGCTCCCACTTCGGCAGGCCGCCGCCGTTCGGGTCGCCGCTGCGCGCGAAGGCGATGAAGGCGTCGCTCATCGTGTTCGACATGGCGACCGACTCCGGCCCCGTTCCGACGATCGAGCCCTTGGCGTCCAGCGTGCCGAACACCAGGCCGATGTCGATCGTGTGCGGCGCGCCGAAGATCCCGCCCTGGATCGGCGACTTCCAATTGACTTGGTACACATAGGCCGGCGCGCCGGCCCGCGCCCGCTCCTCGGCCTGGATGATCGCGGCCTTCCACGAGCGGCCCGCGGTCGAGGCGGCGAAATAGACGTCGGCCGGCGAATAGGCCGGATAGGTCTGGCGGTAGAAGGCCACGACCGTCTCGGGATCGATGTCGATGCGGGCGTTGAACTGGCCCGGCAGCCTGGCGATGACCTCGTCCCAGGTCTGGGGGAAAGCCTTGGCGTCCCAGCCGATGAAGCCCTTGGTCTCGTCGTGGGTGTTGCCGCACATCATCGGGACCGACAGCCCCTCGGGCGCGGCGTCGGGGAAGAACGGGTGGCGGGTCAGGCTCCGCTCGTCCAGCACCGGACCCATATAGACCCCGCCCGAAGCGGCGATCGGATCGACGGCCTTCAGCCCGTTCAGCAGGTCCTGGGCGGGCAGGGCGCGCAGGGCGGCCAGGTCCTTGATCGCGAGCTTGTCGAGGAAGGCCTTGGCGCGCCGCGTGGCGTTGAACGGCCCGCCCACCGTCACCTGCTGGCCGCTCATGGTGGCGGCGCGGTGGAAGAGGCCCTTGGCGGCCGGCATGCCCATCAGGGTCGCGATCTTGGCGCCGCCGCCCGACTGGCCGAACAGCATCACCTTGTCCGGATCACCCCCGAAGGCGGCGATGTTGTCGCGCACCCATCGCAGGGCCAGGACCAGGTCCAGCTGCCCGGCGTTGCCGCTGTCCGCGACCGAGGGGTCGTTGAACAGGCGGGCCAGATAGAGATAGCCGAAGGCGTTCAGGCGGTGGTTGACGGTGACCACCACGACATCGCCGCGCCTGGCCAACTTCGTCCCCTCGTACCAGGGGCTGCCCCCCGAGCCGCCGTTATAGGCGCCGCCGTGGATGTAGAACATCACCGGCCGTTTGACCCCATCGGCCAAGCCGTTCTTCCCGGCCTTCGCGGGTGTCCAGACATTGAGGAACAGGCAGTCCTCGGAGAGCGTCTCTCCCTCTTCGCCCTTGCCGGTCTGCATCGAGGCCGGGCCATAGGCGAGGGCGCCCTTCACGTCGGTCCAGGGCTCGGGCCTGACCGGCGGCGTGAAGCGCCGCGCCCCGCCGGTGTCGGCGCCATAACGCAGGCCCTTGAAGACGTTGACCTCGCCGTCGACATAGCCGCGCACCTTGCCGTTGGTCGTCCTGACCACGGGCGAGCGCCTTTCGGCCGTGAAGCCGCGGGTTGGCAGGGCGGCGAAGGCGGCCAGGGCGGCGGCGCCGGTGATCAGGGTGCGGCGGGTGGCGTCCAAGGCTTCCTCCGGCGGCTTCTGCGAGCGCGTCGGCCTAGCGGTAGCACGGATGACACCGGTGACAATCCCTATTGTCAGCCCAGAGCCTTCACCGCCGCCGCGTGCTCGGCGATCACCGCCAGGGTCGAGGCGTCGGTGTCGAAGACGCCGTACAGGCCCTGCTCCTCCTGCGGCGGATCGCCGACGAAGCTCTTGTCGCCGGCCGCGAACCAGGCGTCCGGATGCTGGGCGCGGCCCTCGCCGTTCCAGGCCCAGAAGTTGGTCCCCGCCGTGGGGCCGCCGGCCTTCATGTCGGCCAAAGCCAGGCCGTAGATCGTCCGGTAGAAGCGGTCCTTGTCGGCCGTCGCCGAGCCGGGGGCGAAGGCGCGGGCCTCGCGGATAAGACCGAACTCCTCGATGACCAGCGGCTTGGAGAGCTGGCGGGCGATGGCGATGTGGCGGGCGACATAGTCGCGGCAGCGCGCCTCGCCGGCCTCATAGGTCGCCGGCTGGTTCTTGGGATCGATCCAGCCCCAGTTGTTGGGCCAGACGTGGGCGGTGACGTAGTCGATGGTCTTCGGCTTGTGAGCGTCGACCACGCAGGCCTCGCTCTCGAGGCACCCTTTGAGACCCTCGCTGCCGGTGCAGACCAGGTGGCGCGGATCCAGCGTCTTGATGATCGTCGAAGTGTCGCGGATCCATTGCTGGAACACCGCCATGTTGCGCTCGCCGAAGGCGGCGCTCCCGCCCGGGCGCGGCTCGTTGGCCAGCTGCCAGGCCATGATGGTGGGATCGTCGCGATAGGCTTGGCCGGTCACGGTGTTCATCCGACCGACCAGGCCCCTCAGGTAACGCAGGAAGAGGGCGTTGGCCTTGGCGTCGCCATAGAAGCGCGCCGCGTAGTCGGGATATTCCGGCCACGGATGAGCCGGGTCGCCCTGCTGGAACCAGGGGCCGCTCCCGACCCAGTTCAGATAGGCGGGCATGCCGCCCGACCAGTCCCAGAAGTTGTTGACGTAGATCACCGCCTTCATGTCGCGCTTGGCCATCTCGGCCAGCAGGACGTCCAGGCCCTTGAGCAATTCCGGGCGATAGACGCCCGGCTCCTCCTGGAAGGTCGGCGACACTGCGGCCTTGGCCGGCGAGCGCTCGCCGGCGCCCAGCACCCGCAGGTTTGTGACGCCCAGGCTCTTGAGCCGATCCAACTCGCGCTTCAACCGCTCGACATCGCCGAACGCCGCCGACGCGCCCAGCCAGGCGCCGTACCAGAGGTTCGCGCCCGCGAAGCGATAGGGCTTACCGTCGAGGGAGAGGCGACCCTTCTCGACCGTGACGAAGCCTTTCTGGGTCTGGGCGGGGCGCGCGGCGATCACCGGCCTGGCCGCCAGCAGAACGGTCGCGGCGGCGATCAGGCCTCGGCGGGACAGGGTCATGGCGCTTCCTCCGGTCGAGCTCTACGGCTCCTGGCGCGATCGCTCAGTGGGGCTTGGCGGCGTGGGCGGCGGTCCAGTCGACGATGGTCGACAAGGCCGACGGCGCGATGGTCTCCTCGATCTGGCCGTATTCGGTCATCAGGCCGGTGTTCGCGGTCTGGAGAAGGTGGTTGAGCCCCGGCGCCTCGCGGATGGTGACGTCGCCGCCGGCGGGCAGGGCCGCCTTGATCGCCGCGAGATTCGTCTTGGCGTCGACCTGCAGGTCCTTGGTCCCGCCGATCGCCAGGACCGGGACCTTGATCTTGCCCAGCGCCGGGGCCGGGTCAGCGGCGAGCATCTCGCGCCAGACCGGCGAGGCCAGCGCCTGGATCTGCCGCCTCTGCGGAGACTCCGGCGACAAGCCCTGGCGGTCCGCCAACGCGCTGAGCTCGACCCGAGCGGCCGTCTCGCTGACGGCGTCCCGCGCGGTGCGCCACCGCTCCAGCTGGTTCTTCAGCAGGATCTCGATCTGGTCCTCGGGCACGCCACTGGCCGCCATTATCGCCCGGCTCTGCGCCGCCAGCAGGTCTACGCCCTTCACGCCCGGAGCCGACATCAGGACCAGGAACGCGATGCGCGGATCCTGGGCCGCCACGAGCGGCGCG
Source organism: Caulobacter sp. (assembly GCA_041905125.1). Taxonomy (GTDB): domain Bacteria; phylum Pseudomonadota; class Alphaproteobacteria; order Caulobacterales; family Caulobacteraceae; genus Caulobacter. Next base: position 8,874 of record JAYRLX010000137.1, read on the forward strand.
ATCTCGCCGCCTTCGCTGTGCCCGATCAGGCCGATCCGATCCTGGTCGATCTCGGCGCGCGTGCGCAACAGGGCCACGCCGGCGGCGACGTCGGTGGTCTGAGCCGACAGCGTCGGCGGCGAGGCGGGGCTGGCCTGCGACCCGCCCGCGCCGCGATCGTCGACGCGCAGCACCGCCACGCCCTTGCGCGTCAGGGCGTCGGCGAGCACGAGGAATGGCTTGTGGCCGAAGACGGTCTCGTCGCGGTCCTGGGTTCCCGAGCCGCTGATCAGGATGACGGCCGGGAAGGGCCCCTTGCCCTCGGGCAGGGTGAGGGTTCCCGCCAACATCAAGCCCGAGGCCGGATTGCGATAGGTGAGCTGCTCCTCCCGGTAGGGGAACGGAGGCTTGGGATTCTGCGGCCGGTTCAGCACCGGCGCCGTGCGGTTCAGCGACAGCGGCAGGCTGGCCCCGCCTTGCGTCCACTCTCCCACCAGGGTCTTGCCGTCGGCTGAAAGCGCGCCGTCGAAGCCGACC
>JAYRLX010000138.1:0-9385 GCA_041905125.1 Caulobacter sp.
GGGGCTGCCCGATCCCGGTCATTCACTGCGAGACCTGCGGCGTGGTTCCGGTTCCGGAAGACCAGCTGCCGGTCGCCCTGCCCGACGACGTCACCTTCGACAAGCCGGGCAACCCGCTGCTGCGCCACCCGACCTGGCGTCACACCAGCTGCCCGTCCTGCGGCGGCAAGGCCGAGCGCGAGACCGACACGCTGGACACCTTCATCGACTCCAGCTGGTACTTCGCCCGCTTCGCCGACACGCAAGCCGCCGAGCCGGTCGGCAAGGCCGCGGCCGACTACTGGCTGCCGGTCGACCAGTATATCGGCGGGGTCGAGCACGCGATCCTGCACCTGCTGTACGCCCGCTTCATCACCCGCGCCCTGAAGGACGAGGGCCTGGTCTCGGTCGAGGAGCCGTTCGCCGGCCTGTTCACCCAGGGCATGGTCACCCACGAGGCCTACAAGAACGAGGCCGGCGAGTGGGTCGAGCCCTCGGACGTGGTGATCAAGGTCGAGGGCAATAGCCGCTCGGCGACCCACGCCAAGACCGGCGCGCCGATCGTCATCGGCGACGTCGAGAAGATGTCGAAGTCCAAGAAGAACGTCGTCGCCCCCGAGGACATCTTCGAAGCCTACGGCGTCGACAGCGCGCGCCTGTTCGTGATGTCCGACAGCCCGCCCGAGCGCGACGTCCAATGGACCAACGCCGGCGTCGAGGGCTCCTGGCGCTTCACCCACCGTCTGTGGAACGAGTTCGACAGCCAGCCGGCCGGCGACTTCGCCCACGACGCCAGCGACGAGGCCGCCCTGGCCCTGCGCAAGGCGGCCCACAAGCTGATCGGCTTCGTCACCGACAGCATCGAGGGCTTCCGGTTCAACAGCGGCGTGGCGCGCCTGTACGAGTTCCTGAACGCCCTGAAGGCCGCTCCGGCCGAAGGCGCTTCGGACGCCGTCCTGGCGGCCCGCGCCGAGGCCCTGAACATCCTGGCCCGCCTGGTGGCTCCCTTCACGCCCCACCTGGCCGAAGAAGCCTGGGCCAAGATCGGCGGCGAAGGCATGGTCGTGAACGCGCCTTGGCCCAAGGCCGTCCCGGCGCTGGCCGCGGACGACGAGCGTGTCCTGCCGATCCAGATCAACGGCAAGCGTCGCGGCGAGGTGAAGGTCAAGGCCGGCGCGGCCGAGGACGAGGTCCAGAAAATCGCGCTGGCGGATCCCAACGTCATGGCCCACCTTGAGGGCCTGACGGTCCGCAAGGTGATCGTCGTGAAGGACCGCATCGTCAACATCGTGGCCAACTGAGACCGATGAAACGCTTCCTGCTGATCGGCGCCCTGGCGCTTTCGAGCCTTGGCATGTCGGCCTGCGGCTTCACGCCCCTCTATGGCCGTCCGGGTGTCGAGAGCGGTCTTTCGGGCATCGAGACGATCGCGGCCGAGGGGCGCGGCGGTTATCTGCTGCGTGAGCAACTCGACGACGCCCTGGCCCACCGCCAAGGCACGGCCGCGGCCTACAAGCTGACCCTGGCGGTCAACGAGCAGCGCTTCGCCCGCGGCGTGCGCCTCGACAACGTCGCCAACCGCTATGAGCTGCGGATGAGCGTCAACTGGCGTCTTCTGGACGCCAGGACGGGCTCTGAGGTCCACAAGGGCTATACCGAAGCTTCGGTGACCTATGACTCGGCCGACCAGCCCTACGCCGCCATCGCCGCCCAGCAGGACGGCCAGGAGCGTGCGGCGGCCGAGGTCGCCCGCAAGATCCAGCTGGACCTCGCCACCTGGCTGGCGGGCCGGAAGCCCGCCTAATGATCCTCTCCAAGCGTCCGGACGTCGAACGCTTCCTGAAGGAGCCGACCCCGGACATCCGGGCCGTGGTCATCTACGGCAAGGACCGGGGCGTCGTGCGCGACCGCGCCAACGCCCTGGCCAGGCGCGTGGTCGAGCGCCCGGACGATCCCTTCGACACCGCCCAGCTGACCGAGAGCGACGTCGAGGCCGATCCCGCCAAGCTGGAGGACGAGCTCTCGGCCCTGTCGCTGATGGGCGGTCGCCGCCTGGTGCGCCTGCGCCTGACCGGCGAGAAGGCCGGTCCCGACAAGGCCGCCGCCGAGGCCGTCACCCGTCACGTCGAGGGCCTGCTCAATCCCGACGCCTTCTTCCTGATCGAGGCCGGCGCCCTGGGCCGCGACTCCCAGCTGCGCAAGGTCGGCGAGAAGGCCCAGGGCTGCGCCGTCATCCCCTGCTACGAGGACGAGGCCGGCGACCTGGCCCGCCTGACCCGAGACACCCTGGCCCATGACAAGGTCAGCCTGAATAGCGAGGCTCTGGACCTCTTCGTCTCGCGCCTGCCCAAGGAGCGCGGCGTCGCCCGGGCCGAGATCGAGCGGCTGGCGCTCTATCTAGGCCCAGGCAGCGGCGTCAACGCCACCGCCGCCGACCTGACGGACTTTCTGGGCGTGGAGCCCGAGGCCTCGCTCAGCGATGCGGCCGCCGACGCGTTCGGCGGCAAGGTCGGGGCGGCCCAGGCGGCGCTCAGACGCGCGGCCGCAGAGGGCGAAGGCGGTCCGGCGGCCGTGCGCGCGATGAGCTACTATCTGGGCCGTCTGCGGCGCGTCCTGACCCTGCACAAGAACGGCGTCGACCTGCAGGCCGCCGCCAAGGCCGCCGGCGTCTTCTGGAAGCAGGAGCGCGAGTTCCTTCGCCAGGCCCGCGCCTGGAACCTGGAAGCCATCCTCGAGGTCCAGGGCGAGGTCCTCAACGCCGATCGCGCCTGCAAGACCTCCGGATCGCCGGACCAGCTGATCGCCGAGCGACTGGCCCTGGCGATCGCGGGCCGCGCTCGGCGGTTGGGGCTGTAGGTCCCCTCACCTCTTCAGGTGTCATCCCGGCCGAAGCGCAGCGAAGAGCCGGGACCCAGGGGCGGCTCGTATGGCGTCTCGCGCCCCCTGGGTCCCGGATAGCCTCTGCGAGGCTTCCGGGATGACACGAGGATGGGGCGGCCTTCGGAATCCCGAAAACCGCCCCAAAACAGCCCGTTTGCGCCGCTGTGGACGCTTTCCAAGAAACCCTTACGGCACAAGCGCTTGCGGCGGAAACCGCCGCAAACCGCCCTCGCCTCACGAAAACGGCGCCTCCCGGAGTACGGAAAGGCGCCGCTCGGTGCGCGACAGAGGCGATTTTCAGAGGCCCCAAAAACCGCTCATCCGCACGCTTTTAGGTGCGTCCGAACAGATCGGAAGTCAGACCCCTCGCGTCAGCCGGTTGCACAGGTCGTCGAGCTGCTCGAGGGTCGCGTAGCTGATGGTCAGCGAGCCGGCGCCGCCGCGATGGTCGATCGTCACGTCGAGGCCCAGGACCGACGAGAGGTCGGCTTCCAGCGCCTGGGTGTCGGTGTCCTTCACCTTGGGCGGACGGCCGCCCTTGTTCTTGGCCGAGGGGGCGGTCGGCGCCTTGCGGGCCAGGGCTTCGGTCTCGCGAACCGAAAGACCGCCGTCGATGATCTGCTTGGCGAGAGCCACCGGGTCGGCCGCCGCGGCAATGGCGCGGGCGTGACCGGCCGACAGCTCGCCGCTGACCAGGTATGACTGCACCTCTTCCGGTAGGGCCAGCAGGCGCAGGGTGTTGGCCACGTGGCTGCGGCTCTTGCCGATCGTCTGGGCGATGGCGTCCTGGGTGCGTTCAAACTTCTCCATAAGCACTTTGTACGAAAGCGCTTCTTCGAGGATGTTCAGGTCGGCGCGCTGGACGTTCTCGATGATGCCGATTTCCAGCACCGCCAGGTCGTCGAGCTCGCGCACCATGATCGGCACGCTGCGCAGGCCCGCGCGCTGGGCCGCGCGCCAGCGGCGCTCGCCGGCGACGATCTGGAATTCGCCCGGCGTGCTGGGCGACGGCCGCACCAGGATCGGCTGCAGGACGCCCTTCTCGCGGATCGAGTTGGTCAGGTCCTCCAGATCCTCCTCGCGGAAGGTCCGGCGCGGCTGGTCGGGATTGCGTTTCAAGAGCTCGATCGGCGCCTCGCGCGACCCGGCGGACTGATCGCCCGGCGCCTGGGCAGGCGCGGCCTCGACCTCACCCAGCAAGGCGGACAGACCGCGTCCCAGTCCCCGACGCCCTTCGGCCATACCCGGCTCTCCCACCACGGCGGACTCCATCACTATCTCAGTCAAGCTTCGGTTCTAGTCAAAAAGGGTCTTAGGCGGCCTTGGCCTGGCGATCGCGTTCGCGGCTGATCACCTCGCGCGCCAGCTTCAGATAGGCTTGGCTGCCCGCGCACTTCAGGTCGTACAGCAGCACCGGCTTGCCGAACGACGGGGCCTCGGAGACCCGGACGTTGCGCGGGATCACCGCGTCATAGACCTTGTCGCCGAAGTGGGCGCGGACGTCGTGCGCCACCTGCTCCGACAGGCTGTTGCGGCGATCGTACATGGTCAGCACGACGCCCTGGATTTCCAGGTGCGGGTTCAGACTGCCGCGCACGCGTTCGATCGTGCGCATCAGTTGAGTCAGGCCTTCCAGCGCGAAGAACTCGCACTGCAGCGGCACGAACACCGCGTCGGCGGCGGTCATGGCGTTGACCGTCAGCACATTCAGCGACGGCGGACAGTCGATCAGCACATAGGTGTAGGGCCCATTGGCGCGGATGGCTTCCAGAGCGTCGCGCAGCCGGTATGACCGGCGGGCGGTCTGACCCAGCTCGATTTCGATACCGGAGAGGTCGGCGTCGGCCGGTATGACGTCCAGGCCCGGCAGCTCGGTCTTCACGGCGGCGTCCACCACCGGCGACTCGCCCATCAGCACGTCATAGAGCGTGGTCCGGCGCTGGGTGCGGCCGATGCCCAGGCCCGTCGAGCAGTTGCCCTGCGGATCGGCGTCGATCAGCAGCACCTTCTCGCCGCAGGCGGCCAGGGCGGTGCCCAGGTTGATCGCGGTCGTGGTCTTGCCCACGCCGCCTTTCTGGTTCGCGATCGCCAGGACGCGCAGAGGATTAGCGGACACGTGACAGCCCCTTCACTTGAACGATCCGACCGCGAGGGTCGCTTTGGCTAGGTCGCAGTTCGGCGTCGAACTTCCAAGCCTTGGCGGCCTCGGAAAGCTCGGTCGCGACATCCTGCCCTTTGAGGAACAGGCCGGTCGCGCCGCCGCGCAGATAGGGTTCCGCGAAGCCCAGCAGCTTGGTCATCGGGGCGCAGGCGCGCGCCGTCACGATGTCGACCTTCAGCTTCAGGTCCTCGGCCCGGGCGTTGTGGATCTGCACCGGCAGGTCCAGGTCCTTGGCCACCACCTCCAGGAAGCGGCAGCGCTTGGCCATCGACTCGACCAGATGGACCTTCGCCCCGGTCCTACCCTTCAGAAGTATGGCCAGCACGACGCCGGGCAGACCGGCGCCGGCGCCGAGATCCGCCCACGTGGCGGCCTCCGGCGGCGCCAGGTCAAGCAGTTGCGAGCTGTCCAGGGCGTGCCGGGTCCAGTAGGTGGCGATGGTCAGCGGCCCGACGAGGTTCATCACCTCGTTCCACTCGGCCAGCAGCTCTTGAAAGCGAGCCAGGTCGGCGATCTGGGTGTCGCTGGCGCCGGTCAGGGCCTGATAGCCCGCCGCGTCCAGAACCGGCGGCTCTGCAAGGATGGCTTCAGGCTGCACGGGTGCGCCGCACGTGGGCCAGCAGCGCGGTCAGCGCTCCCGGCGTCACGCCCTCGATGCGAGCCGCCTGGCCCAAGGTCAGCGGCCGCACACGCGCCAGCTTCTCGCGGACCTCGTTCGACAGGCTGCCGATGTCGGCATAGTCGAGGTCGGCCGGCAGGCGCAGGTCCTCGTCCTTGCGCAAGGATTCCGCGTCGGCGCGCTGGCGATCCAGATAGCCGGCATAGGCCGCCTCGATCTCGATCTGCTCGCGGACATCGGTGTTCCACGTGAAAACCTCGGGCCAGATGCGGCCGAGGTCGTCGAGGGTCACGTCCGGATAGGCCAGCATGGCGAAGACGTCGCGGCGGACGCCGTCGCTATTGACCTTGAAGCCGGCCTTCACCGCTTCGTTGGGCGTTAGGCTGACCGAGCGCGCGAAGGTCCGGGCCGCTTCCAGCCGCGCCTTCTTCTCGGCCCAGGCCTTGGCGCGACGTTCGCCGACGACGCCCAGGGCGATGCCGCGATCGGTCAAGCGCTGGTCGGCGTTGTCGGCCCGCAAGGTCAGGCGGAACTCGGCCCGGCTGGTGAACATGCGGTAGGGCTCGGTGACGCCACGGGTGACGAGGTCGTCGATCATCACCCCGATATAGGCCTCGTCCCGCGCGAAGACGGCGGGCTCCCGGTCCTGCTCGGCCAGGGCCGCGTTCAGACCGGCGACCAGGCCTTGAGCCCCCGCCTCTTCGTAGCCCGTGGTGCCGTTGATCTGGCCGGCCAGATAGAGGCCCGGCAGGCGCTTGGTCTCCAGCGTGGCGTACAGCTCGCGGGGATCCACGTAGTCGTATTCGATCGCGTAGCCGTAGCGCAGCACCTCGACGGTCTCGAGGCCGGGGATGGTGCGCAGGAACAGCAGCTGGGTCTCTTCGGAGACCGACGTGGAAATGCCGTTCGGATAGACCGTCGGGTCGTCCAGGCCTTCGGGCTCCAGGAAGATCTGGTGGCTGGTCTTGTCGGCGAAGCGGACAACCTTGTCCTCGATCGACGGGCAATAGCGGGGGCCGACACCCGTGGCGCGGCCGCTATAGACCAGGGATTCGCCGATCCGCTCGGCGATGATCCGGTGGGTCTCTTCCGTCGTGAAGGTCACGCCGCAGGCGATCTGCGGCACGTCGATCTTATCGGTCAGATACGAGAACGGGACCGGCTCCTCGTCGGCCGCCTGGCTGTCCAGACGATCCCAGGCGATGGTGCGGCCGTCCAGCCGCGCGGGCGTGCCAGTCTTCAGGCGGCCCATCTGGAAGCCCAGACCGTACAGACGATCCGACAAGCCGATGGCCGGCTGGTCGCCGACCCGGCCGGCGGGGATCCGCTCCTCGCCGCGATGGATGACGCCCTTGAGGAAGGTGCCGGTGGTCAGGATCACGCGGGGGGCGCGGTACGAGCGCCCTTCCCCATCGATCGCGCCAGCGACCTTACCGTCCTCGACGATCAGGTCCTCGGCGGCGGCGGCGATGATGTCGAGGTTTCCCGTGGAAAACAGCTCGGCCTGCATCGCCTCGCGATAGAGCCTGCGGTCGATCTGCGAGCGCGGGCCACGCACGGCGGGGCCCTTGGAGCGGTTCAGCATCCGGAACTGGATGCCGGCCTTGTCGGCCATGCGGCCCATGACGCCGTCGAGGGCGTCGATCTCCCGGACCAGATGGCCCTTGCCCAGCCCGCCGATGGCCGGGTTGCAGGACATCTCGCCGATGGTTTCCAGCTTGTGGGTCAGCAGCAGGGTGCGCGCGCCCGTGCGCGCCGCGGCCGCCGCGGCCTCGCAGCCGGCGTGACCGCCGCCGATGACAATAACATCCCAGGACTTGGACAAGACGCTCGCCTCAATGCGAACGCCCCCGGGACAAGCGGGGGCGCTGGACTCGACATATACGCCAATCAGCCGAGAGGGTCGATCCGAGTCGACGGCGTTTCACGTGAAACACCCCCGCCACAGCTGTGAGCGCGCTGTGGACAATATGGGGAGGGTTTCACGTGAAACATCACTTGCCGATGCAGAAGGTCGAAAAGACGCGACCCAGGACGTCCTCAGGATCGACCCGGCCAGTGATCTTCTCCAAGGCGCGAGCGGCTAGGCGCACGTCCTCAGCGGCGAGCTCGACCTCCAGGCCGATATCCGACAGCGCCCGCGCCAGATAACCTCGCGCTTCGGACAGGCGTTCCACGTGGCGCAGGCGGGTCGCCGCCGGGAACTCAGCGCCGGAGAGGGCGTCCACCACGTGCGCCGCCAGCTGCTCGCGCAGTGCTGTGACAGCCTCTTCCGCGCGGGCCGAAAGCTGGCAAACCACCAGCCCCTCCCCCGCCCATCGGGCCCTGGCTTCAGAGAGGATGTTCGGGTCAGCGATGTCGGCCTTGTTCAGGATCAGCCAGTCGCCGGAACGAACCGTCGCCTCCAGCGCCTCTACCTGTTCCACGTGAAAACCATCGACGACCCAGAGCCGCAGGTCGGCCTCCTCGGCCCAACGCCGGGCGCGGCGGACGCCTTCGGCCTCTATTACGTCCTCGGTCTCGCGCAGTCCGGCGGTATCGGCCATCAGAACCCGGTAGCCGCCCAAGATCAGCGGAACTTCGATGACGTCCCGCGTGGTCCCGGGCGTATCCGTGACGATCGCAGCGTCACGCTCGACGAGGCCATTCAGCAGCGTGCTCTTGCCGGCGTTCGGAGCACCGACCAAGGCGATGCGGTATCCGTCGCGAACCCGGCGCCCACGGGAAACATCGGCCAGGGCCGCATCCAGTTCCTCGGCCAGAACCCGCAAGCCCGGCCGCGCCCGCTCGGCGACCTCCTCGGGGAGGTCCTCGTCCGGAAAGTCGACGGCCGCCTCCAGCATCGCCAGGGACTGCACCAGCAGGTCGCGCCAACGGTCATAGCGTTGGCTCAGCGCGCCGCCGACCTGGCCCAGGGCCTGCCGCCGTTGCGCCTCTGTCTCGGCGTCGATCAGGTCGGCGACGCCCTCGGCCTGGGCCAAATCGAGCTTGCCGTTCTCGAAGGCGCGGCGGGTAAACTCGCCGGGTTCCGCCAAGCGCAGGCCGAGGTCGCTGAGCGCGGAAAGCAGCGCCTCCACGACGGCCCGACCGCCATGCACGTGAAACTCGGCGCTGTCCTCGCCGGTATAGCTGGCCGGACCTTCAAAGCGCAGGACCAGGGCCTCGTCCAGCTCTACCCCGCCATGCCGCAGCTTGCGTAGCGCGGCCATCCGCGGCGCGGGCGCCCTACCCGCCAAGGCCTGGACCACCCGCAGCGTGTCCGGCCCGGAGATCCGCACGACGGCCACCGCCGCCCGCCCAGCCGCCGTGGCCAGGGCGAAGATCGTGTCCGCCATGATCAGTCCGGTTTGCCGACCGCGGCGTTGGCGGCGGCGGTCATCAGCTTGCGGAAGCTCTCCTGCGCGCCGGTCCCGAACGCCATCCAGTTCTTCAGCAGTTCCTCGGGCGCGAGCATGGCCATGTTGGCGCTCATCCGGTCCTGCATCTCCTTGACGAGATGCTCGTTCAAACCACTGACATCCGGCAGGCCTAGAAAGGCTCGCGCTTCGACCGGCGTGCAGTCGATCTCGATCGTCATCTTCATGAAAGTTCCCTTCGGTCAGGGCACGATATTGTTATGGGCCTCGCCCGTCGGCGCAGGTTAGAGCGCTTTGGTCGAAAGTCACATTGGTCCCGTTTGGACCTGTAACGACGGAGAGCCCCGATGAGCGAGACCCTCACCATCACCACGCCGGACGGCGACTTCA
>JAYRLX010000573.1:0-1676 GCA_041905125.1 Caulobacter sp.
CGGCGTCCCGACCGAAGGGATCAATCCCGCGCTCGACCGCATGCTGGAGCTCGCCCAGGCCACGCCGCTGTGCTTCGTGGCCGTGGCCGGCCCCGGCGCGGGCGACGCGATGTGCCAGCTCTGGCGGCGCGGCTACCAGCGGGTCGAGGCCGCGCGCCGGGCCACCTGCGGCGCGGCGGACGAGCGTAGCGACGTTCTGCTGGTGATCGACTGTCCCACCGCCCACGACGCGCGCGCCGTCGTCGCCGCGACCTACACGATGCTGCGCCCCGGCGGGACGCTGGTCGTGGACGCGAGCGCGCTGCTGGACGAGGCGCCCCGGAGGGCGCTCGCCGCAAGCTTGCGAGAACTGGGTCTGGACGTTCAGCCCCAGGCGCACCTGGGGGCTGAAATCCTGGCGACGCGGCCGTTCAGCCGAGCGCGCGTCGCAGCTTGATCCTGGAGCGCGATGGCCGCCAAAACCGGCGGCCACTTTTGGCTATCGCGCCCTAGAACCCGCTGGCGATCGCCGCTTCGGGGCGGCTCTTTTCCTTGCGGGCGAAGAGGTTGTTGAGCGCGTTGACGTACGCCTTGGCCGAAGCGGTCAGGGTGTCGGTGTCGGCGGCCGCGCCGGTGGCGATGCGGCCGTCCTCCTCCAGACGCACCGAGACCTGGGCCTGGGCGTCGGTGCCCTCGGTCACCGCGTGCACCTGGAAGAGACGCAGGGCGGCCGAGTGCGGCACGATCTTGTGGATGGCGTTGAACACCGCGTCGACGGGACCATCGCCGGTCGCTTCGGCCGTGCTGGAAACGCCGTCGACGTCCAGGGTCAGCTCGGCCGACTGGCCGTCGGTGCCGGCCACCACGCGCAGGCGGGCCACGCGGATCTTCTCCGAGCCGCGCGCCAGGGCGTCGTCGACCAGGGCGATGATGTCGTCGTCGTAGACGTGCTTCTTGCGGTCGGCCAGGTCCTTGAAGCGGCCGAAGGCTTCCTTCAGCGCGTTCTCGCCCAGCTCGTAGCCCAGGTCCTTCAGCTTGGCGCGGAAGGCGTGGCTGCCCGAGTGCTTGCCCATGACCAGGCTCGACGGGGCCTGGCCCACCGACTCCGGCGTCATGATCTCGTAGGTCTCGCGGTTCTTGAGCATGCCGTCCTGGTGGATGCCGCTCTCGTGCGCGAAGGCGTTCTTGCCGACGATGGCCTTGTTGTACTGCACCGGGAAGCCGGTGATCGCCGAGACGTAGCGGCTGGCGCGGGTGATGTGGGTCGTGTCGATGCCGGTGCGGAACGGCAGGCGGTCGCCGCGCACCTTCAGGGCCATGACGATCTCTTCCAGCGCGGCGTTGCCGGCGCGCTCGCCCAGGCCGTTGATGGCGCATTCCACCTGGCGGGCCCCGCCCTGCACGCCGGCCAGGCTGTTGGCCACGGCCAGGCCCAGGTCGTTGTGGCAGTGGGTCGAGAAGATGACCTTGTCGGCGCCCTCGACGTTGTTGACCATCCAGTTGAACAGATCCGCGTATTCCGACGGATAGGTGTAGCCGACGGTGTCGGGCAGGTTGATCGTCGTGGCGCCGGCCTTGATCGCGGTCTCGACCGCGCGGCGCAGGAACTGACGGTCGCTGCGGGTGGCGTCCTCGGCCGACCACACGACGTCATCGCGCAGGTTGCGGGCGTGGCTGACCGAGCGGGCGATCACGTC
>JAYRLX010000139.1:0-9358 GCA_041905125.1 Caulobacter sp.
CGACAGGCCCAGCTCGTTGAACGGCAGGTCGGGCGGGACGGGAACACCGAGCAGGCGCGCGGCGTGCTCCATCACGTCCTGCGGCGGCGCCGGCTCGTCGTCGACCAGATTGTAGACGCCGCCCGCGCGCGGCTTGTCCAGCGAGGCCAGCAGGCCCGAGACGATGTCTTCGACGTGGATGCGGCTGAAGACCTGGCCCGGCTTGACGATCCGACGGCCCTCGCCGGCGCGCAGGCGGTCCAGGGCGCTGCGGCCCGGGCCATAGATGCCGGGCAGGCGGAAGACCGTCACGGTCAGGCCCATGCCGCGCCCGACCTCCTGCCAGTCGCGCTCGGCCCCGACCCGGCGCGCGCCCTCGACCGACTGCGCCTTCAGGGGCGAGGTCTCGAACACCCAGCGGCCGTCGAAGTCGCCATAGACGCCGGTGGTCGACAGATAGCCGATCCAGTCGGGGAAGGCCTGCGCCTGGGCCAGGGCGGGGACGATCGATTCGAGCGCCGGACAGCCGTCCGGCCCCGGCGGAGCGGTGACCAGGATCGCGTTCGCGCCGGTTAGGGCGCGCGCCATGGCGTCGCGGTCGGCCGGATCGACGGCTTCGACGCCGCTGGCCTGTAAAGCCTGCGCCTGCTCGGGGCTCCGCGCGCTGGCGGCGACCGCCCAGCCGCGCGCCCGCAAGGCGTTGGCGAAAGCCGCCCCCACATAGCCCAGACCAAATACGAACAGACGCAACGCCAGGACTCCGCCCCCAGACCGCCGGACGAAAAACCCGGCTGAAACCCGGTCAGATCAAGGCGTCGAAAAAAGCCGCTTCGCAACCCCTCAAAGGGCGCTTGCAAACCGCGAAGCGCTCTGCCATAAGCCGCCTCCTCGTCGCGGGGCGCTTCACCAAGCCCCTCCGATGCGGGCGTAGCTCAGTGGTAGAGCGCCACCTTGCCAAGGTGGATGTCGAGAGTTCGAATCTCTTCGCCCGCTCCATTCCTCCCGGTTTCGGGATGGTCTGGATGAGACCATATCTCGCGAATAGCGCGGGCGTAGCTCAGTGGTAGAGCGCCACCTTGCCAAGGTGGATGTCGAGAGTTCGAATCTCTTCGCCCGCTCCATTCTCGGTTCTTCCGGATATTGGACAAAGCAGACCGCGTCGCGGTTCGCGCTGACGTATCGCTAGGCGACGAACGTTCGCCTAAGCTGCGGCGCATGACTCGCATCGCACCCTGGCGCGCCGCTCTGGTCGGCGTCTGTCTCACCGCCCTGACCGCGTCGGCCGCGTGGGCTGGCCCTTCCGAATCCCTGACGAGCCTCGTGACCCGGTTCGAGTCGCTGGGCGGCGGCGATGAGGATCCCGATTCCGGCGGCGCGGCCGAGGCGCGCTGGCGCCTGCCTGACGTGACCCCCGCCGCCGACGCCGCGCGTCTGGTCAAGCTGAAGGCCATCAGGACCGAGCTGACCGCCATGGGGACGTCCGGGCTGTCGGAAGAGGAGGCCCTGACCCGCGAGCTCCTCCTCTGGACGCTGAATGACCGGATCGAGGCCGCGGGCTTTGACGAGTCCCGTATGCCGTTCAGCAGCGACGGCGGTTTCGACGTGATGATGCTGTACCGCGCCAGCGGGCTTCGCCTGAAGAACGAGGCCGAGGCGCGCCGCTGGATCGCGCTGCTCAACCGCATGCCCGACTGGTACGCGGCCAATATCGAGAACGCGCGTCGCGGGGTGAAGACCGGCTTCGTCCAGGCGGTTCCGACGGCGCAGACCGTGCTGGAGCGCGCCCAGCGCATAGCCGCCACGCCGCTGGCCGAAGATCCGCTGCTGGCGCCGCTGCGGGCCTTGCCGGCCAGCATCCCCGAAGCGACGCGCGCGGCGCTGCTGGCGGAGGGCGAAGGCGCGGTGACGGCCAAGGTCGCGCCCGCTCGCGCCAGCTTCGTCAAGTTCATGACCGAGGAGTACGTCCCGCACGCCGCCAAGAGCCTGGCGGCGTCGGACCTGACGGACGGCAAGCGCTACTACGCCTTCCTGGCCCGCCGGCACACCACCACCACCATGACGCCGGACCAGATCCACGACATTGGTCAGGCCGAGGTGGCGCGTATCCGGGCTCGGATGCAGGAGACGATGAAGGCGGCCGGCTTCCAGGGCGACCTGCCGGCGTTTATCGCCATGCTGCGCAAGGACCCGCGCTTCTACGCCACCAGCCGCCAGCAGCTGCTGGAGAAGGCCAGCGAGATCGCCAAGCGCGCCGACGACCAGCTGCCTGCCCACTTCGGCGTCCTGCCGCGCCTGACCTATGGCGTGCGGCCGGTGCCGGCGGCGATCGAGAACGGCTACACCACCGGCCGCTATTTCGGCGGCGATCCGAAAGTCGGCCGCGCCGGCGGACTGATGATCAACACCTCTGAGCTCGACCAGCGGCCGCTTTACGAGTTGCCGGCCTTGGTGCTGCATGAAGGCGCGCCGGGCCACCACATCCAGACCTCGCTGGCCCAGGAGCAGACTGGCGCGCCGGACTTCCGCAAGAGCCTGTACTTCACGGCCTTCGGCGAGGGCTGGGGCCTCTATTCGGAATGGCTGGGCGAGGAGATGGGGATCTATCGCGATCCCTACGAACTGTTCGGCCGCCTGTCCTACGAGATGTGGCGCGCCTGCCGCCTGGTGGCCGATACCGGCATCCACTGGAAGCACTGGAGCCTGGACCAGGCGCGCGCCTGTTTCACCGACAACACGGCCCTGTCGCCGGTCAATATCGAGGTCGAGCTGAAGCGCTACGTCTCCTGGCCCGGTCAGGCGCTGGCCTACAAGGTCGGTGAACTGAAGATCCTGGAGCTGCGCCGCAGGGCCGAGCAGGCGCTGGGGCCGCGCTTCGACGAGCGCGCGTTCCACGATGTTGTGCTGCTGGACGGCTCGCTGCCGCTGGCGGTTCTGGAGCGCCGGATCGACGCCTGGATCGCCGAGCGGAACGCCAAGCGCTGAGGGGCTAGGTCGACCCGTATTCGAGTTTGGCCGTCCCAACGGCAAGCTGACGCCGCCGCACGCCAGCGCTATCCTGGCGTAGGGCGGCGAGACAGCCGCTCGTATCCACAAGTGTTCGTTTCCCGCGTGATCCTGCCCCCTGAAGCCCTTGAAGCTAATCGACTACAAACCGCGCTGACTCGCCGGTTTCTCCTTCCCGTCCTTCCGGAGTTGGAGGCGTTGTTCCTGGCGATGAGGGCCGAGACGGACAGGGAGATGGCCGCCAACGCCTTTGCGCGCAGCGGTAAGGCCTATCCCTACGGCTATTGCCTGGAGATCACCCAGGACGTCGTGACCAACCTTCACGCCCGCAACGCCAGGGCGCGCAGCCCGGCGGCCAGGGCCCTCAGCGCCTTTCTCAAGCACGGCGGCGTTGGGACCATGGTTTGGGGCGTGCTGCGAGACCGCTACTTCCAGAACGCGATCCAGTTGGGCTCGCTTTATGTCGACGTCGCCAACGACAGCGTAGATCCGCTCAAGTCCAAGGTGGAAATCTTGCCCATGGCCGAGTCAGGCCTGGAGCTTGTGCGGGACATCCCACACTTCGCATTGATCGCAGAGCGCTATTGGGGCGTGCGAAGCTACGCCAACACCGCCTTGCCCGCCTTGGCGCCGCTGTTCCCGGTGATCGTCGTCGATCCCGACCAGCGCGCCCTGCTTCAGTCCAAGACGGGATACATGATGCGCCTGCTGGCGTCTGATCGGTTCCAGAAGTCCGAACGCTGGCTAAGCGCGGCGCCTGAGCCGCCGCTGGCGGTGCTCCAAGGCGTCCGTGAACATTGTCCCGCCGACATCCTTGCCGCCAATCCGGCGGCGACGCGAGAGGCGAGCCTAGAAGCCTGCCGCGAATTGCGGGGCAGGGCCGCCTCGCTCGACGCCGCTTGGATTGACCGAATGGGCGAGATGTTCGACCGCGTGCCCCAGATTCGTGTTCTCAACGTCCCGGCAAAGACCGTTGCGG
Source organism: Caulobacter sp. (assembly GCA_041905125.1). Classification (GTDB taxonomy): domain Bacteria; phylum Pseudomonadota; class Alphaproteobacteria; order Caulobacterales; family Caulobacteraceae; genus Caulobacter. Next base: position 3,962 of record JAYRLX010000139.1, read on the forward strand.
TGCATGACATGACACGCACCAATGCTCGTTCGGCTACGGGTGTAGCCGGCCTGTGATCTAATAAAATCAATGGTTTAGGTCTTGGTGGAGTGGGTGTATAGGAATATCTTCCTCTCGATAAGAAAATAAACCTATAGTGGCGCTATCCGACCTGCTCGCGGTCGGGAGGAGAGCGCCATGCTGGTTCATGCCCTTGAGGATATCTGGGTCATCACGCCCGATCCCCGACGCGACCGCCTGATGGCGGGTTTCGTCACCCAACTCGTTTCCCTGGCCACGGGAATCCCGGCCGCCGAGATCAATACGGCCCGCCGGACCACCAACGCCGCCGTCCGCGCGCGGCATCTGGCCATCTATTTGACCCACATCACCTTCCACTGGCCGCTGCACCGGGTGGCCTATGCGTTCGGCCGCGATCGCACGACCTGCGGCCACGCGTGCCGCAAGATCGAGGACCTGCGCGAGAACGCCGATTTCGACCGCCGCCTCGCCGAGCTCGAAGCGTGTCTGCGCCAGGCGCCGGCCCATGCGGAGGCCTTGCCGCAATGAGCACGCGTTTCGATCAGGACCTGGAAGCCCGCCGTCAGGCCGAGCGCGCCATGCGTCTGCTGGCGCGTCCCGGGGCGGTGGTCGAGGCGCAGGGCGAGGGCTATGGCGTACGGCTGGGCGCTAACCGCCGCCGCCGCCCGATGCTGATCCTGGATGAAGCCGGCTTCCAGGCCCTGGCCCGCGAGGCGACGTTGAGGCCCCGTCCGCAAGGGGGCTGGACCATGATCGACCGACCGCCCCCCATGTCGCCGCCGCCAGGGCGGCCGGGCGTCATCGAAGGCGAAGTCCTGTTGCCGGAGGCGTCCAAGCCTGTCCGGCGAAATCTTGGCGAGTCGCCGATCGCTTGGCTGGCCCGTCGTCGCGATCGGGACGGACAGCCCTGGCTGACGCCGATCGAGGCCGCCGCTGGCGAACGCCTGCGCGAGGAGTATGAGCGTCTGGGGACCCAGGGGCGTCTGACCATGCGCTGGGACGGCTCGCGCGTCGACGGCGGGCTGCCGGGCCTGGCGCCCGCCGAGCGCGACCACGCCGCCCGCCAGCGGATCGCCCGAGCGCTGGACTCGGTCGGGCCGGGCCTGCGCGAGATCCTGGAGCGGATTTGCCTTATGGGCTCGGCTCTGGAGGCGGCCGAGGCGGCTCTGAAACTGCCGCGCCGGACGGGCAAGACGGTGCTGAAGCTCGCCCTGCAGCGCCTGGCGCGGCACTATCGAATGATCTAGCGGTTGCCGCCGGCCACGGCGATCACCTCGCCGGTGATCCAGAAGCTGTCCGGCGAGTACATGAAGGTCTCCACCGGCGCGATGTCCGACGGTTGTCCCATCCGGCCCAGGGCCGTGCCGGCCACGATCTGGGTCTCGAAGTCCGAACCGACGATGCCGGCCGCGTGGGTCCCTTCGGTCTCGACCGCGCCCGGCGCGATGGCGTTGACGCGGATTTTGCGCGGGCCGAGCTCCTTGGCCAGCACGCGGGTGATCGCATCGACCGAAGCCTTGGTGGCTGTGTAGATCGAGAAGGACGGGATCTCCAGCGTCACCGCCGAGGAGCTGATGTTGATGATGCTGCCGCCCTCGGGGCCAAAGCGCTTGGCCGCTTCCTGCGACGCCAGCAAGAGACCCAGCACATTGGTGTCGAACTGTCGGTGGAACTCGGCCTCGGTGACGGCCTCCAATGGCGTGAAGGCGTAAACGCCGGCGTTGTTGACCAGGATGTCGATGCGGCCGAACGCGGTCTGCGCCGCGTCGAACAACCGCGCGACCTCCTCGGCCTTGGCGACCGAAGCTTGCACCGCAATGGCCTTGCCGCCCGCGGCCGTGATTTCGGCAACCACCTTTTCCGCGCCGGCTTGGTCAGAGGCGTAGTTGACCGCCACCGCCGCGCCCTCGGCCGCCAGCGCCTTGGCGATCCCCGCCCCGATCCCTTTCGATGCGCCGGTCACCACGGCGACCTTACCCGCGAGCTTGCTCATGATCTGTCTCTCCATCGCCAATTCGGCGAACGGTTAGACATTTAGATAATCGTCGAAGTGATTCAATGCGCGGTGCGAGATTTTCAGAGCCGGTCCTTGCCACCAGCCTCGGCCGAGCCCCAAATCCTTTCAGAGATTCATGTTCGCTGAACGGCGAGTGAAGTGCTTCGGGAAACGTGAGGGAGGGGCCGATGAACACAACGATCTTGAAGGCGACGCTCGTCGCCGGGACGCTCGATATTCTATCGGCCTTTGTCTTCGCCGGGATCGCGGGAATCGGACCGGCGGCCGTCCTCAACTACGTCGCCAGCGGCCCGTTCGGCGACGGGGCCCTTCATGGCGCAGGCTGGGCGGTCGTCGGTCTTTTTGTGCACTACGCGATCATGGCCTGCATGGCGACGGCGTACGTCGTCGCCTCGACCCGGCTTCCCACGCTAGTCCAGCGTCCCATTGTTTGCGGGATCGCCTACGGCCTTCTGCTGTGGGTCTTGATGTACTGGATCGTGAAGCCGCTGCGCTGGCCGCACGCGCCCTTGCCGCATACGCTTTATGGGATCAGCAACGCGCTGTTCTCGCACTGCATTCTGGTCGGGATTCCGATCGCGCTGATCGCGGCGCGATGGGTCGCCGGGCGCAACTCCGAGGCCGCGCAGGAAGTCTAGATTTCCGCGAGCTGGGCCAAGTACGCGTTCAGCACCTCGCGCTGCAGCATCAGGAAGGCGAACTTCCCCTGGCGGCAGATGCGGATCAGGCCGGCGTTTTCCAGCTCCTTCATGTGGTGGGAGAAGGTGGCGGCGCTGACTTCGATGTGCTGGGCGACGGCGCCGCAGGGCGAGGGCTCGCTGGCGGTCCCGATTTCCTTGAGGATCTGCCGACGGCGCGGCTCGGCCAGGGCCTTGGCGATCAGGTTGATTTGCCGCTCGTCCAGGATCGGGCGTTCGGCGGAGGGGCGCGGCGCGTCTACCATGCTCTTCATATGCGTTGAGGCGCGCGCGGAAGCAAATGGGCGGGCCTTTTTCGGACCCGCCCTCATGAAGCCTAGTGCTTCAGCATGTGCTTGATGTCGCGCATCTGGTCGTGGCCGGACTTCACCGACGTCCAGGCGCGCTCGATGACGGCCCGGGTCTGCGGATCGACGTCGGCGTCCTGCAGGGCCTTTTCGTACTTGGCCTTGATGTGGTCCTCGCCGGCCTCGACCTCGTTCACCACGGCTTCGTCGCCCTTGGTCACGGCGTCCTTCAGGTTCAGGAAGGCGCGGTGGGCGGCGGCCAGGATGGTGCCGTCGTCCTTGGGCTCGCCGCCCAGGCGACGGACCTCGTTCTGGAGTTCAGAGGCGATCGAGCGGCGCTCCTGGGCGCGACGTTCGAACAGCTCCTTGTAGCGGCTGTTGTCGGCGTCCTTGGCGGCTTCGGCATAGCCGTCGGCGCTGTCGATCGTGGTCTCGACCAGACCGTTGACAAGCTTGATGTGGTCTTCGTTGGTGTGCATCGAAGGGCTCCTCGCTGGGGAAGGGGAGCCGGGTCAACGCGGGCCGAGGCCGAACGGTTCAGCCCGTCTTCGCGGGCAGTTGGGCGCCGACATGGTCGATGCCCAGGGCCTCGCAGTGCAGAGCCTGACGGTGACGCTCGGCGGCGCGCGCCTTCTGGTCTTCCGTCCGCTGATCATGGCAGGCGGGGCAGGAGACGCCTTCGACGTAGAGGGGCGAGGCCTGGTCCTCGGGGCTGACCGGCATGCGGCAGCCTCGGCAAAGCACGTGGGTTCCGGGCGCCAGGCCATGGCCGACCGCCACCCGCTCGTCGAACACGAAGCACTCGCCGCGCCACAGGCTCTCGGGCTCGGGCACCTGTTCCAGGTAGTCGAGGATGCCGCCCTTCAGGTGAAAGACCTGTTCGATCCCCTCGGCCTTCAGGAAGGCGGTCGACTTCTCGCAGCGGATGCCGCCAGTGCAGTACATGGCGACCTTCAGCGGCGGAGCTTCTGGACCGCGCGCGGCCTCGACCTGGGCGCGCCAGTCGCGGAACCAGCCGGGGAACTCCGAGAAGCTGGCGGTCTTCGGATCGACCGCGCCCTCGAAACGACCGACGGCGACCTCGTAGTCGTTGCGGGTGTCGATCACCAAGACGTCGGGATCGCTGATCAGGGCGTTCCAGTCGGCGGGCGCGACATAGGTTCCGGGATCGGTCGGGTCGAGGTCGGGCTCGCCCAGGGTGACGATCTCTTTCTTCAGCCGCACCTTCATCCGGTAGAACGGCATGCGCTCGGCCCAAGCCGTTTTGGGGGCGAGGTCGGCGCAGCCGGGGAGGGCGCGGATGTGGGCCAGCACCGCCTCGATGGCGGCGTCCTCGCCGGCGATCGTGCCGTTGATCCCCTCGCGCGCCAGCAGCAGCGTGCCCTTGACGCCGAGGCCGCAGCACAGGGCCGCCAGCGGCCCCTGGATCGCGGCCGGATCCTCGAACCGCCTGAAGCGATAGAGCGCGGCGACGCGATACCTAGCCAAGGTTTGCAAGCGCCTCCTGGGCGTCGCGTTGGATGCGGGCGACCATCGACTTCAGACCATTCGAACGCTGCGACGACAGGGCTTCGGACAGGCCCAGGCGGTCGAGGGCGGCCTTGGCGTCGAAGGCGACGATGTCGGCAGGGGCGCGGCCCGAATAGAGACGCAACATGATCGCCACTAGGCCGCTGACGATATGGGCGTCGCTGTCGCCCCGGAACTTCAAGGTCCCGTCGGCCTGAGGCTCGGTGACCAGCCACACCTGGCTGGCGCAGCCGCGCACCTTGTTCTCGTCCGAGCGCTCGGCGTCGGTGAGGGGGGCAAGCTCCTTGCCGAGCTCGATCACGTAGCGATAGCGCTCTTCCCAGTCGCCGAGCAGTTCGAACTCGTCGGCCAGTTCGTCGAGGGCGGCGTCGATCGGGTTGGTCATGGGCGGGCGTTTAGGCGCCTTCGCCCGTCCAAGGCAAGCGCGGCGTGGCGATCAGCCGGCTTCCAGGATCAGGCGGGCCAGGAAGCCCGCGCCCAGACTGGACGACAGCTTCAGCCGCCCGCCCATGGCGCGCGACAACAGGTCGACAATCGGCAGGCCCAGGCCCACGCCCTCGTTGGCGCGGGTCAGCGGCGAGCCGCCTTGCTCGAACGGCTGCAGCAGGCGCGGCAATTCAGCGCTATCCACACCCGGACCCTGATCGCGGATGGTGATTTCGACCTCGGCGCCGATCCGGCCCGCGGCGACGTGCACCACACCGCCGGCGGGCGAGTGGGTCACGGCGTTCTGCAGCAGGTTTGACAGCATGGTGCGCAGGCCCCGGCTGTCGGCGATGACCAGCGGCAAGGCGCCCTGGCCAATGATGTGGATGATGACCTCGCGGCGGGCGATCTCGGGGCG
>JAYRLX010000140.1:0-9356 GCA_041905125.1 Caulobacter sp.
AACGCTTCGAGACCTTCATCGACGGCCTGCGCGGCGGCGCGGTGCGTGGGGTCAACGTCACCATTCCCTTCAAGGAGCGGGCCCTGGCGCTGGCCGACACCGCCAGCGATCTGGCGAGGATGGCCGGGGCGGCGAACCTTCTGCTGTTCGCGGCCGACGGCTCCGTCCACGCCGACAACACCGACGGCCCCGGCTTGCTGGGCGCGATCGCGGCGCAGGCCCCCCGCTTTGACGCCTCCGCCGCCCCGACCGTGATCCTCGGCGCCGGCGGCGCGGCGCGCGGGGCGGTCGCCGCCCTGCTTCTGGCCGGTGCGCCCGAGATCCGGATCGTCAATCGCACCCTGGCCCGCGCCCAGGAACTGGCCGACGCCTTTGGGGCCAAGGTGATCGCGGCCGAGGACGCCGCCCTGCCCCACCTGCTGGCCGACGCAGGCCTGGTCATTAACGCCACCTCGCTCGGCCTCGGCGGCGGCGATGGTCCGGCGGCGGATCTCTCGCTCACGCCGGAGACGGCCGTGGTCATGGACATGGTCTACAAGCCGCTGCGCACCGAGTTCCTGCGCCGCGCCGAAGCGGCGGGCCGCCGCACGGTCGATGGCCTGGAGATGCTGTTACGTCAGGCCATACCCACCTTCGAGGCGATCTATGGCGTCGCCCCCTCGCCTGCCGTCGATGTGCGCGGCATGGCCCTCAAGCTCTTGGGTGAATCATGCTGATCCTGGGCCTGACCGGATCGATCGGGATGGGTAAGTCCACGACCGCGGCGATGTTCGAGGCCGAGGGCGTTCCCGTCTACGACTCCGACGCCGCCGTCCATGCGCTGTACGCCGCCGGCGGAGCCGCCGTGGCTCCGGTGGAGGCCGCCTTTCCGGGCGTGCTGACCGACGGGGCGATCGACCGGGCCAAGCTCAGCGCCAAGGTCGTCGGCAACCCCGAGGCCATGGCCAAGCTGGAAGCGATCGTCCATCCGCTGGTCGGCGCCGACCGCATCGGCTTCTTCCAGAAGGCCCAGGCCGAGGGTCGCGACATCGTCGCGCTGGACGTGCCGCTGCTGTTCGAGACCGGCGGCGAGAAGAGCGTTCACAAGGTGGTCGTCGTCTCGGCCCCGCCGGAGGTGCAGCGCGCCCGCGTCCTGGCTCGCCCGGAGATGACGCCCGAGAAGTTCGAGGCGATCCTGGCGCGCCAGCTGCCCGACGCCGAAAAGCGCGCCCGCGCCGATTTCGTGATCGACACCGGCCAGGGCGTCGAGCACGCCCGCCAGCAGGTGCGCGACCTTCTGACTCTGTTGAGAACTTCTGGCTCTGCTTGAAGCCGGAGTCGAACCGGCTCAAAGAAGGGCCATGGCCCGCGAGATCATCCTCGACACCGAAACGACCGGCTTCGATCCCAAGACGGGCGACCGCCTGGTTGAAATCGGCTGCATCGAGGTGGTCGACTTCATGCCGACCGGCCGCTCGTTCCACGAATATTGCGACCCGCTGCGCGACATGCCGGCCGAGGCCGAGAAGGTTCACGGCCTGTCCAGCGCCTTCCTGACGGGCAAGCCCAAGTTCCACGAGATCGCCGACCGCTTCGTCGAGTTCGTCGGCGACAGCGTCGTGGTGGCCCACAACGCCGCCTTCGACCGCCAGTTCGTCAATTTCGAGCTGGAGAAGTGCGGCCGCGCCCCAATCCATGAAGACCGCTGGGTCGACACGCTCGCGATGGCCAAGAAGCGCTTTCCGGGCATGTACAACTCGCTCGACGCGCTGTGCAAACGCTTCAAGATCAGCCTGGAAAGCCGCGACAAGCACGGCGCCCTGATCGACGCCCACCTGCTGGCCGAGGTCTATCTCGAGCTGCAGGGCGGCAAGGAGCGCGCCCTGGAGCTGACCCATGTGGTCGAGACCCTGGCCATATCGGCCGCCGTTCAGGGCTCTTACGGCGCCCGCGCCCGTCCCCTCGCCCCGCGTTCGACCGACGCCGAGCGGGAGGTCCATGCCGCCTGGGTTCGCAAGAACCTCAAGGAGCAGGCCTTGTGGATCAAGTTCGGGGTCGTCTCGGCTGAAGGCTGAGGTCGGCTGGGCTTTTCGGCTGCGCCAGTTCATGCCGACGCGGCCTCGTCTGAAAGTTTGACGGAACCAGACTCCGCAACTCAAAGATCATATTCTGCATAACCACGGTATTTGAAGCTGATCTCAGGAACTGAGGCGGAACTTGGCTCTCAGCTAGGTCATATTGTCGCGCCTCACGATGTATTAATCACGAATTCACCGGCCGAGCCGATCAACTTCGCCCAACAATTCTGGATTTCTCGGAAACGGGGCGATCTCTCGTGCGAAAAATATTCTCCGTAACTCTGCTGGCTGCCTCGATGATGGCCAGCATCGCCGCCGCCCAAGAGGCGCCGGCGTCGGACGCCGCCTCGCTTGAAGAGCTGAAGGCGCAGATCAAGGTCATGCAGGAGCGTCTCCAGTCGCTGGAGACCAAGGCAGCCGCCAAGCCCGCGCCCGCGCCCGCGCCGGCGCCCGCCACTCAGATCAAATGGGAAGGCTCGCCTCGCTTCACGGACGCCAGCGGCGCCACGTTCAAGCTGCGCGGCCGCGTGATGCTGGATGGCGTCAACGTCAATGTCAGCCGCGACAACGCCCCCTCCTACAAGGCGCGCCAATATCGCGCCCGCCAGGTGTTCCTGGGCGCTGAAGGCGCGTTCGGCCAGTGGGCCTATCGCATCGAGGGCGGCGCGGCGAACGGCGGCGCCTGGGGCTGGGACGACGCGGTCATCGAATACAAGACCAAGAACGGCGTGCTGGTCACCCTCGGCAACCAGAAGATCACGGGTCTTGAGAACCTCACCTCGATCAAGTCCATCACCTTCATGGAGCGGGGCCCGTTCGGCGATCTGAACGACAACGGCTTCGTGCTGGCCGCCCAGGTCACAAAGGTCGGCAAGAACTGGTCGCTGCGCGGCGCACTGCAGGGCGACTCGATCAACAAGGCCGACGTCTCGGCGGGCGCCTATGACGCCAATAACGCCAAGGAGCGCTCGGGCTTCGCGGTTCGCGGCACTTGGGCGCCGGTCATGACCCCGACCGACACCATTCACCTGGGCGCCTCGATGCGCTACCGCGACGCCGGCGGCGAGACGGGCTTCACCTATTCGGCCACGGCCAACACCGCCTACCGTCCGCAGACCTCGGCCGGGGCCGTGCTGCTGTCGACCGGCGCGGTCGGCAAGAGCGACACCACCGTGGGCGCCGAAGCGGCCTGGGCTCACAAGAACGTCTCGGTGCAGGGCGAGGTCGCCCGCATCAAGGTCAACCGCGTGACCACGACCCAAAGCGCGGCCAACGGCGGTCCGGACTTCAACATCGTCACGGGCTACGCCTCGGCCAGCTGGTTCCCGACCGGCGAGACCCGCCCCTACAGCGCGGCCGGTCAGTTCGGCAAGATCAAGATCCTGCACCCGATCGACAAGGGCGGCATGGGCGCCTGGGAAGTGGCCGGCCGCTACGACTACGCCGACCTGACCAAGATGAGCCCGAACGCCGTGACCGCCCTGGCCAGCCAACCGGGCCTGGCGACGGCCGGCACCTATAAGGGTCTGACCGCTGGCGTGAACTGGTACCCGTACAACAACGTCCGCTTCATGGCGAACGTCACCAAGGCCAAGGTCAACAATCGCCGCATCGGCACGATTGAGAACGACGCGAACGTGACGGTCGTCCAGGCCCGCATGCAGATCGAATTCTAGGTCGAGCTCAAGCCTTAAACTCTAGCGGTCTGGAGACCCGGATGTCGTTCCTGAAGAACATCTCGATCCGTAACAAGATCATGCTGTCGTTCGGCCTTCTCCTGGCCGCGGCCGTGGCGATGATCGTCAGCGTCTTCCTGCAGCTCACGAGCATGCAGGCGGCCATCAAGCTGAACGATGAGAGCAAGTTGATCATCGAACAGACCCATACGGCCGAGAAGGGGGCCCTGCGCGTCAACTCCCAGATGCGCGGGATCCTGCTGACCGGCAGCGCCAAGTACATGAAGTCCTACGATGAGGGCCTGAAGGGCTTCAACGACGCGATCGCCAAGCTCGAAACCTTGAACCTGACGGATCAGGAAGCGGCCGACTTCAAGAAGGTGAAGGCCGACTGGCAGATCTGGATGGACACCTACGGCAAGCCGCTGACCCTCGCGGGTCTCGACCCCGCTCGCCAGGAAGAGGGACGTCAGACCCTCATCACGGCCGGCGAAAAGGCCCGGGTGACCCATATCATCAAGCGCATGGGCGAAATCCGCTCCGCCGAGCAGGCCCGGATGGCCGTGCGTGTGGCCGCCCAGGAAAAGGCGATCTTCTCGTCGGTCGCCATGCTGATCGGCGGCGGCCTGGGCCTGGTCGTCATCGCCGTGGGCATGGGCTGGCAGCTGACGAACTTGGTCGCCGCCCCGGTCGGCCGCATGACCCAGTCGATGCTGCGCCTGGCCGACGGCGACTTCGCGGTTGAGACTCCCGACCGAGATCGCGCCGACGAGGTGGGTTCGCTGTCGCGCGCCTTCGAGACCTTCAAGGAGAACAGCCTGCGGGCGGTTCGCCTCGAAAAGGAAACCGCTGCGATGCGCGAGGCCGGCGAGGCCGAGCGCGCCAAGACCGAGGCTCAGCGTGCTCGTGAAGCGGCCGAGGATCGCGCGACGATCGAGGCGCTGGGCAAGGGCCTGCACGCTCTGTCGGCCGGCGACCTGACGCACCGCATCACCGAACAGCTTTCGCCCAAGAGCGAGCAGCTGAAGGACGACTTCAACGCCTCGATCGCCAAGCTCGAGAGCGTCATGTCGGGCGTCCGCCACGCGGTCATGACCATCAGCGGCGGCGCGCGTGAAATCTCGGCGGCGTCCGACGACCTGTCGCGCCGCACCGAACAGCAGGCCGCCAGCCTGGAAGAGACCGCCGCGGCGCTGGAAGAGATCACCGCCACGGTCAACAAGACCGCCGAAGGCGCGGGCTTCGCCCGCTCGGCCGTCAGCGGCGCCAAGACCGACGCCGAGAGCGGCGGCCAAATCGCCGAACGCGCGGTCGCGGCCATGAGCGAGATCGAAAGCTCGTCCAGCCAGATCAGCCAGATCATTGGCGTGATCGACGAGATCGCCTTCCAGACCAACCTTCTGGCCCTGAACGCCGGCGTCGAGGCGGCGCGGGCGGGCGAAGCGGGTCGCGGCTTCGCGGTCGTGGCCCAGGAAGTCCGGGCCCTGGCCCAGCGCTCGGCCGACGCGGCCAAGGAGATCAAGTCGCTGATCACCCTGTCGACCAATCAGGTCACGGCGGGCGTCGAACTGGTCGGTCAGACCGGCAAGGCGCTGGAAAGCATCGTGGCCAAGGTCATCGACGTCAGCGGCATCGTTTCCGAGATCGCCGCCTCGGCTCGCGAGCAGGCCACCGGCCTCGGCGAGGTCAATGTCGCCGTGAACCAGATGGACCAGGTGACGCAACAGAACGCCGCCATGGTCGAGGAAGCCACCGCCGCCAGCCACAGCCTGGCGACCGAGGCCGACGACCTGGCCCGTCTGATGAGCCAGTTCAAGGTCAGCGAAGCAGCCTCGCGGGCGATGGCCGCTTAGAGCCTCGCGCGTCAAAACGGAATCGTTTTGACGCGAAAACGAGGCTCTAAATCAGATACTTAGAGCGTGACTCGCGCCGAAACCGGTTCCCACTTTCGGCGTCACGCTCTAGCGCCCGAGTTCGCCGATGAGCTTGCCGAGCTGGGCGACGGTTTCGGCCTGTATCGGGTTGTAGACGATCATCCCGAGATCAGGCCGGCCGTCGACCGCGAACGCCGAATATTCGAAGGCGACCTCGCCCAGCAGCGGATGCCGCAATCGCTTCACGCCGTTGTGGTGATCGCCGACATCGTTGGAAGCCCATAGAGCGGCGAAGTCGGGGCTGCTTCGGCTGAGCTCCTCCACCAGAGCGGCGGCGGCGGCTTCAGCGCCCGCGCCAGCGCGCGCGACGTCCACCCGGAACGCCGCCACCACGAACCTCGCCACCGCTTCCCAGTCGAAATTCGCGGCGCGGGAGCGTGGATGGCAGAAGATGCGGCGCAGGATGTTGCGGTTCTCAGGAGCCTCCGCGCCATAGTCGCCGAAGACGACCGTGGCGGCGCGGTTCCAGCCCACGACATCCCAGGTCAGGGTCTTGATCATGGCCGGACTGGGGTCCAGCGCGTCCAGAACGCGTTGAAGCCGGGGCGAGATGTCCTGCGGTTCGCGATAGCGGGGTTCGGGCGGCCGCCCCAGGCCCAGCAGGAACAGGTGCTCTCGCTCGACGTCGGTCAGCATCAGGGCGCGGGCGATGCGGTGCAGCACGTCGGCAGAGGGCGCGCCGCCGCGACCCTGCTCCAGCCACGTGTACCAGGTGGCGCTGATGTTGGCGCGCTGGGCGACCTCCTCCCGCCGAAGGCCTGGCGTGCGCCGACGCGCGCCGGCGAACCCCAGCGCGATGGGATCCAGTCGCGCGCGGCGATCGCGCAGATAGGTCCCCAGACGGCTCTCGGTCGTGATCGGCGCGTTCAACCTGTTAGCCTTTATACCCGTATAAAATCACTACTTTAACAGAATAAATCTAACGGCCAGGATCGCTCCGTAAATATCGGAGATCAATCTCATGCGTGTTTTCGTCACCGGCGCCACAGGCTTCGTCGGATCGGCCGTCGTCCACGACCTGCTTGCGCATGGCCATCAAGTTGTGGGCCTCGCGCGCTCCGATGGCGGAGCGGCGGCGCTGGAAGCGGCTGGCGCAGAAGTCGTTCGGGGCGTGCTGGAGCAGTCGGACATCTTGGCCGACGCCGCGAGCTCGGCCGATGGCGTGATCCATACGGCCTTCAATCACGACTTCTCGCGGTTCGCGGAAAGCTGCGACCTGGACCGGCGGGCGATCGAGGCCTTGGGCGAAGGCTTGGCGGGATCCGACAAGCCGTTGCTGGTCACCTCCGGCACGGCGCGGCTAGCGGCCGGACGCGCGGCGGTCGAAACCGACCTACCGGCTGAGGGACCAGACTGGCCCCGCGTTTCCGAGGGAGCCGCCGCCGGCCTGCTGGCCAAGGGCGTGCGCGCTTCGACCGTACGCCTCGCGCCCTCGACCCACGGCGCCGGCGATCATGGGTTCGTGCCGATGTTGATCGACATCGCCCGGCGGACGGGGGTCTCGGCCTATATCGGCGACGGCGAGAACCGCTGGTCGGGCGTGCACCGCCTCGACGCCGCCAAGGTCTATCGCCTGGCGCTCGAGCGCGGGATCGGCGGCGAGCGGTATCACGCGGTCGCCGAGACCGGCGTGCCGTTCCGCGACATCGCCGCCGCGATCGGACGTGGCTTGAACCTGCCGGTGGAGAGCCGCCCGGCCGAGCACTTCGGCTGGTTCGCCCTGTTCGCCGGCATGGACGCGCTGACCTCCAGCGCCTGGACCCGCGAGACCCTGGGCTGGACCCCGACCGGCCCGGGCCTGATCGAGGACATCGAGACGGCGGGGTACTTCTAGACCTTGAGGTCCGCCGTGACCGGGGCGTGGTCGCTGGGCCGCTCCCATTCGCGGACGTCGTCGTGGACGCGGGACGAGACCTTGCCGTCCACGATCGCCGCGTCCCGCAGACCGGGGCTGGCCAGGATATGGTCCAGCCGCAGGCCGCGGTTGGACTTGCGGAAGTCGGCGGCGCGGTAGCTCCACCAGCTGAACAGCTTTTCAGGCTCCGGCGTCGCCAGGCGCGGCAGGTCCAGAAGGTCCATCGACTTGATCATCGCGTCGAAGGCTTCCAGCTCGGCCGGCGTGTGGCTGACGATCTTCAGCATCTGGCGGTGGCTCCAGACGTCGTTCTCGCCCGGCGCGATGTTCAGGTCGCCGGTGACGATCAGCGGGTCCTTCGGGTCGCGCTTCTTCAGGGCGGCGGTGAGCGTCTCGTAGAAGTCGAGCTTGTGGTCGAACTTCGGATTGGCCGCGCGATCCGGCAGGTCGCCGCCGGCCGGGATGTAGAAGTTCTGGATCTCGACCCCGGCCACCTTGACCGCCACGCAGCGGGCGTGGCCCTCGCGGCAGTTCATCAGGGTCGGGACGTCCTCGATCGGCAGGCGCGAGGCGATCGCCACGCCATGCCAGCCCTTCTGGCCCGCGATCTTGAGGTGCTTCAGGCCCATGGCCTCGAAGGCCTCGCGCGGGAACTCACCCTCCTGGCACTTGATCTCCTGCATGCACAGGACATCGGGCGCCTGCTCGTCGACGAAGCGGGCGGCCTGCTCGGCGCGGAGGCGGACGGAATTGACGTTCCAGGTGGCGATACGGAGGCGCATGACCTCGCTCTATCGCGAATTCGGGACGCCCCAAATGAAAAACGCCCCCGGCCATCGTATGGCCGGGGGCGAAAGTCAGGTCTCTCATGCCGCCGCCGGGAGGGGATAGAATCCGGCACGGTTCGCGAAGAGCGGGTCGGTCGCTCATCGCCATGCGTGTTAAATATGCCACGTCCAAACTTTTAGTCAAGTGAGACGCGTGTTGATTCTTGCATGTTGTGAGAATGTCACAAAAGCGCCTACGGGCGGCCTACCTTCGGACGAGGGTCGGTGAGGACGAACAGCTTGGGGTCGAGTCCCGAGGCCGGGCCGAAGTCGGTCAGGCGCACGCGGATCTGGCCGCCCTTGATGTCGGTGACCGTCCAGCCCATCAGGGCGACCGGGCCATCCGAGAAATCCAGCGAGATCTTGCCCAACGCCTGGCGCTTGGCGTCCTGGGCCACGATCGTGAAGCCGTCGGCCAGGCGGCGAACGTCGGTGATGACCACGCCGCGATCCAGCCGGACCTCGCGGGCCAGCAGCAGGTTCAGCGGCGTCTTGCTGAGCGGATAGCTCTCGTAGGTCTTCAGCCGGCTGTCCCAGATGTTGACGTTGTTCCCGTTCGACACGACCAGCAGGCCGGCGGGCGCGTCGTAGGCGAACCGCGCCTTGCCCGGGCGTTGAAGGTAGAAGGTCCCTTGCGTGCGGGTCCCGCGCGCGTCGGTCTGCACGAAGCGGCCCTGTGCCGAGTTCAGCCCCTGGACATAGGCGGTGGCCTTGTCGAGCAGCGCCTTCTGTTCGGCGTTCAGGACGGCTGGCGCCGGCGCGGCGTTCTGGGCCAGCGCGGGCGAAGCGCCCATGGCGGAAGACAGAGCGGCGGCCAGGCCGGCCGCGAGAAGGAAACGGCGAGTGGTCATGCGAACTCCTTAGCCGCAACCTTGGCCCGCGCGAAGGCCGGCGCGAGGCCATTTTCCGGCGCCCCGATGAAGCGCCGTTCAGGTTGGGAGGTGGGGAACGTCGGAGCAAAGGCCAAGGTTGCCATCCTCTTCCGACTTCCCCGGCGAATGCCGGGG
>JAYRLX010000574.1:0-1671 GCA_041905125.1 Caulobacter sp.
CGCCGCGTGACTTGCGGAAGTGCTCCAGCACATCGCCAAGGATCACGAGGTCCCACGACGCGTCCGGCCCGACATCCGGCAGGGTCGTCGCGTCGCCCAGCTGGATGACGTCGTAGATCTCGCGCAGACCGAACTGCTCGATATAGCTATTGTCGATCTCGATGGCGGCCAGGTGGCCGATCGGAACGCCTTCCGCGCGAAGCGACTGGATCATCCGGCCGTACTTGCCGGCGCCCGGACCAATATCGAGGACGCTGGCGGGCTTCATCCGGCCGATGAGAGCCTCGACGTGGCGGTCGAAGACGGTGTCCGAGTACGGCATGCGGATTTTCCTGCGCCAGCGAATCTTGGCTTGTCGCTTGAGGGTGTTGGCCCGCCGGGGGAGCGTCAATGGAGAGCCGTTGCGCCGACGCGCGGCAAAACGCCCTCCACGCCTTCGGGCGATTGTCCCGCGATGCGCCACACTGACTTAACGGGAGGCTGGACGAGGCCCGTTCAAGGCTCGAAGCTCGCCCCATGTCCGCCCTCGCCGACCCCGAACTGATCGAAGCCCTGCGCCAGACGGTGCGCGCGCTCTGCCGCGATTTCCCGCCCGCCTACTGGCGCGGCCTGGATCGCGAGAAGGCCTATCCGACCGACTTCGTGGCGGCGATGACCCGGGCCGGGCTGCTGGGCGTGCTGATCCCCGAGGAATACGGCGGCGGCGGTCTTGGCCTGACGGCGGCGGCGGCGATCCTGGAAGAGGTCCACGCCAGCGGCGGCAACGCAGCGGCCCTGCACGCCCAGATGTACACCATGGGCACGGTGCTGAGGCACGGCTCCAAGGCGCAGAAGGAAACCTGGCTCCCGCGGATCGCCGACGGCTCGATCCGCCTGCAGGCGTTCGGCGTCACCGAGCCTACGGCCGGCACGGACACCACCTCGATCTCGACCTTCGCCCGGCGCGAGGGCGACACCTATGTGATCAACGGCCAGAAGGTCTGGACCAGCCGGGCCGAGCATTCCGACCTGATGGTCCTTCTGGCCCGCACCACGCCCAAGGACCAGGTGGCGCGCAAGGCCGACGGCCTGTCTGTGTTCCTGGTCGACATGCGCGCGGCCAAGGGGAACGGCCTGACGATCAAGCCGATCGCCACCATGCTGAACCACGCCACGACCGAGGTGTTCTTCGACAACCTCGTGATCCCCGCCGACAGCCTGATCGGCGAGGAAGGCAAGGGCTTCCGCTACATCCTGGACGGCATGAACGCCGAGCGGATCCTGATCGGGGCCGAGTGCCTGGGCGACGCCGCCTGGCTGATCGGCAAGGCGCGCGACTATGCCAACAGCCGCGTCGTGTTCGGCCGCCCGATCGGCCAGAACCAGGGCGTGCAGTTCCCGATCGCGCGGGCCTACGCCCAGACCCACGCCGCGCGCCTGACGATCTATGACGCCGCCGCCCGCTATGACGCCGGACAGCCCTGCGGCGAGCAAGCCAATATCGGCAAGATGCTGGCCTCCGAAGCCTCCTGGGCGGCCGCGGACATGTGCCTGCAGACCCACGGCGGCTTCGGCTTCGCCGAGGAGTACGACATCGAGCGCAAGTTCCGCGAGACGCGCCTCTATCAGGTGGCGCCGATCTCGACGAACCTGATCCTCGCCTATGTCGCCGAGCACGTGCTCGGCCTGCCC
>JAYRLX010000575.1:0-1665 GCA_041905125.1 Caulobacter sp.
CATGGTCTTCGCGTCGCGCTCGTAGCGCTTGACCTCGTAGGGAACGCCCAGTTCCTCGAGCAGCCACAGCACCCGCTGGCTACGAGAATTGTTCAGGTGATGGACGACGATCATGCAGCGCTTCTCCCCTCTCTATGCCTAAGAAATGACCAGCCGTTCAACGTTCGGCAAGGTTTACCAAGTCTTGTGTCGCCCCAGTAGAGTTGGGGGGACTGGGATGACCGGAGCGTTCAAGCGGCTTTCGCTTGCCGGAAAGCTTATGGCGGCGGGCGGCGCGGCGCTGGGCGCCCTGCTGATCGTGGCCTCGCTCCTCAGCAGCGGTCAGGCCGTCCGCGGCCTCGCCGAACGCTACGCCGCCAGCATGACGGCCGAGACGGCCATGGGCGTCAAGAACGACCTGGACGACGCCGACGCCGTGGTGCGCGCGGCCGCCGGCATGTTCTCGGCCTCCTACGCCTCGGGCCAGCGCGACCGCGCCGCCTACATGGCTCAGCTGAAACCGATCTCGGCGGCGTCCAAGGCGATGCTGGGCGGGTGGTTGATGTTCGAGCCGGGCGCCCTGGGCGATGACGCCGCCTTCGCGGGCCGCACCGAGCTGGGCTCGACCCCGTCGGGCCGCTTCATCGGCTACTGGGTCCGCGACGGACAAACCCTGAACGCCGAACAGGGCGAGGACGAGGAGTTCACCCAGGAATTCTTCACCCGCAGCTTCCAGAGCGGTCGCCCGGCGATCCTGGAGCCCTATTCCGACAACGTGGCCGACGGCGGCCAGCAGAAGATGGTGCTGATGACCTCGATCACCTATCCGGTGATCGCCAATGGCAAGACCGTGGGCGCGATGGGCGCCGACCTGGCGCTGGACGACATCGCCGCGCGCCTCAACGCCATGAAGCCGTTCGACGACGGCCGCGCCATGCTGGTCTCGCCCGGCGGCCTGTGGGTCTCGCACCCCGACGCGGCCCTGCGCATGAAGGCCTACGCCGACCCCGGCCTCGACGTGGTCAAGCAGGCCATGGCCGACGGCAAGCCGGCCCTGATCGACGGCGTCAAGCTGAACGGCCGCAAGGCCCAGCGCCTGGTCGCGCCGGTGCGCCTGGCCTCGGGAGAAACCTGGGCCGTGGTCGCCGACGTCAGCGAAGCCGCCCTGCTCGCCCCCGCCCGCCGCCTGGCCCTGGGCCTGGCCATCGGGGGCCTTGTCCTGCTGCTGGCCTCGCTGGCCGTGCTGGCGGTGGCCTCGCGCCGGCTGATCGCCCGCCCGCTGCTGACCTTGCGCGAGACGGTGAAGGGCCTGGCCGAGCACCGCTACGACCTGCCGGTGGCCGAGACCGGCCGCGCCGACGAGATCGGCGCCATCGCCCGGGCCCTCGAGACCCTGCGCAGCGAGCTGGCCCGCGCCCAGGCCCTGCGCGACGAGCAGGACACCCTGCGCCGCGCCGCCGACGCCGACCGCGACCGCGCGGCCGCCCTGTCCCTGTCGATCGACGAACAGACCGGCGTGGTCCGCGAGGTCGGCGAGGCCCTGGCCGCCGTGGCCGAGGGCGACCTGTCGCGCCGCATCGCCGGCCCGTTCGCCGAGGTCTACGAGCCGCTGCGCCAGGACTTCAACAAGGCCGTCGCCAGCCTGGAGCAGGCGATCGGCGAGATCGCCGAGGCCGCCGACGCGAT
>JAYRLX010000141.1:0-9296 GCA_041905125.1 Caulobacter sp.
TCTCGGTCCAGGGCAGGCCGTCGGCGCGGCGCACGCCTTTTTCTTCCCACCAGGCCGGAATCTCGCGGGGGCCTTCGGCCAGGCCGTAGTCGAAGCCGGCCGGCAGGATCACTTCCTTGGCCCAGCCGACGCCCGGCTTCCAGCCGCCCTTGACCAGGAGATTGGCGGCCGAGGCCAGGGAATCAGCGTCCGAGCCCCAAATGTCGCGGCGGCCGTCGCCATCGAAGTCCACGGCCGTGGTGCGATAGCTGCTGGGCAGGAACTGGGTCTGGCCCATGGCGCCCGCCCAAGAGCCCTTAAGCTGATCGCGGGTGTCCTCGCCCGACTCGATGATCTTCAGGGCGGCGATCAGTTCGCCCTCGGCCCAGGGGCGGCGGCGACCGTCATAGGCCAGGCTGGCCATCGAGCGGACGACGTCGAAGCGGCCCTGCAATTGGCCAAACGCCGATTCCATGGCCCAGACCGCCAGCAGAATGTCGCGCGGCACGCCGTACTGGGCCTCGATCTGCGGCAGGAAGGTCAGCTGCTCGCGCTTGGCGCGGCCGATGGCGATGCGATCGTCGCTGACCACGCCGGCGATATAGGCGCCGACGGGCTTGGAGAATTCGGGCTGCCGGCCGTCCAGGCTGATGACCTTGGGATCAGGCGTCAGGCCCGACAGCTCGCGGTCCAGCAGGGCGGGTGAAAGGCCCGCGGCGATGGCGCGGGGACGGAAGTCGGCCAGCCAGGCGTCGAAAGCCTGGGTTTCGGCGTCGGCCTGCGTGGGCGGCGCGGTGGGCGTGGGCGAAGGCGGCTGCGGCGTCTGGGGCTGGGGCGCGGGTTTCGGCGCCGGCGCGGGGGTCATCGGCGGGTGAGTGGCGGTCTCCGCGCAGCCGGCGAGGAACAGGACAAGAAAGACGCGACGATCAAGAGCCATGCGGGGGAAGCTACCGGCGTTCGGACGATGGGTTCAATCACAAGCGCGCGGCCCGGGGTAAGTTCCCTCAAACGTGCGTCAGAGCCCCGGAGCGCACCGACTAGCGCATTGACTCAAGCGCCCGTCGCACTTATACGCACCGCCTCCGAAACACCCGGATGTTCCGGCCGCTTTCTTTGCGCGCCCGAACCTCTCCGCTGAGTACAGAGACGGTCATGAAGGTTCGCAGCTCGCTGAAGTCGCTGAAGGGTCGCCACCGCGACTGCAAGATGGTTCGCCGCAAGGGCGTCATCTACATCATCAACAAGACCGACCCGCGCTTCAAGGCCAAGCAGGGCTGATGACGGCTGCCGCGTCTCCCAGAGCCGTTCTCTGGGATGTCGGCAATGTCATCGTGCGCTGGGACCCCCGCGCACTCTACGCGAAGATCTTCAAGGAACCGGCCGATCTCGACCGGTTCCTTTCGCATGTCTGCACCCTGGATTGGCACGTCGAGCACGACAAGGGCGTCGACTTCGTCCGGAACGCCGCGCCGCTGATCGCGCGATTCCCTGAGCACGAAGCCGAGATCCGCGCCTGGGACGAACGCTTCGACGAGATGCTGTCGGGCCCGATCCCCGAGACCGCCGCCGTGATCGAGGCCCTGGCCGCCCGCGACGTGCCGCAGTTCGCCCTGACCAACATGCCCCAGAGCAAGTGGCCGGGCGTGCAGGCGATCTCGCCCGCCCACTTCGGCCTGTTCCGGGACGCGATCGTCTCGGGCGACGAGAAGGTCATCAAGCCTCACCGCCGGATCTACGAGATCGTGCTGGAGCGGACCGGCCTTGCGGCCAGCGACCTGCTGTTCATCGACGACAGCGCCGCCAACATCGCCGCGGCTCGCGAGCTCGGCTTCCACACCCACCACTTCACCGACCCCGCGCAACTGCGCGGCGCGGTGGCGGCGCACGGCCTGATCTGACAAAGGCCTCCCGCCGCCATGGCGCGGTGGGGCGAAGGCGCCTATCTGGGGCCCGTACACAGATGCGGAGCCTCCCCATGAATGTCTCGATGATCGGCCTCGGCGCCATGGGCGCGGCCATGGTCCGCAATCTGCTCTCAAAGGGCGTGACGGTGACGGTGACGGTGTGGAACCGTTCGCGCGCCATCGTCGACGAGCTGGCCGCCGAGGGCGCGATCCCCGCCGCCGACGCCGATGAGGCGTTCAAGGCCGACATCGTGCTGTCCATGCTGGCCCACGACCAAGCGGTGAAGGACGTGCTGCTCGATAGCGGCGTACTGCCCCGGGCGCGCAAGGGCGTGGTCCACGTCAACCTCGCCACCATCTCCACCGCCCTGGCCGGCGAGCTGGCCGCGCTGCACGCCGAGCTCGGTCTTGGCTATGTCGCCGCCCCCGTCTTCGGCCGCCCGCCCGTGGCCCAGGCCGGCGGGCTGAACGTCCTGGCCGCTGGCGCGCCGGACGCCGTCGCCACCGCCATGCCGGTGCTGGAGCAACTGGCCGCCAAGGTCTGGCCGCTGGGCGAGGATCCCGTCCGCGCCAACGCCCTGAAACTGGCCGGCAACTTCATGATCGTCTCGGCCATCGAGTCGATGGGCGAGGCCGTGGCGCTGGGCGAGGCCTATGGCGTGCCCGCGCCCGAGCTCCTGGACATGCTGAGCAGCACCCTGTTCGCCGCGCCGATCTACAAGATCTATGGCGCCATGATCGCCGAGCGCCGCTACAGCCCGCCAGGCTTTGGCGCGGCGCTTGGCCTCAAGGACGTGCGCCTGGTGCTCGACGCCGCCGAGGCCAAGGGCCTGTCCATGCCGCAGGCCGATCTGGCCGAGGCGAGCCTGGAGATGCTGTTGGGCGGCGATGACAAGGATCTCGACCTGGCGGCCCTGGCCGAGGTGGCCCGGGGGCGGGTTGAAGGAAGGTAGTGGACGGCCGCTGAATCGCGCTTCCCAGCGGCGCGGCTTCGAACTAGGTTCCGCGCCTCCGATTTCCAGCCTTTCCGCGAGACCGCCCCATGGCCGACGACGCCATTCCCCACGCCGACGTCCTGAACTCCACCGCCCAGAACCAGCTGAAGTCGATCATCGAGCGCGTCGAGCGCCTCGAGGTCGAGAAGACCGAGATCATGGAGCAGATGAAGGAGGTCTACGCCGAGGCCAAGGGTAACGGCTTCGACGTGAAGATCCTCAAGAAGGTCGTCCGCCTGCGCAAGCAGGACCGCGCCAAGCGCCAGGAAGAGGACGCGATCCTCGACCTCTATCTGTCGGCCATCGGCGAGATCTAAGAATGCGTCCCTCTCCCAGAGGGAGAGGGAAGGACCCATCGCGTAGCGATGGGAAGGGTGAGGGGTTTCGGCGTCTGACGTCTTACACCCTCACCCCTACCCCTCTCCCCATGGGAGAGGGATCGCGCTAGCGTCCCCGCCATGCGCGCCAAGCCGCCCAATCCCAAGGAACAAGCCAAGCGGGCCGCGCTGAACGCCCTCAAGCGCGCCCGCCGCGCGGCCGAGAAATCGGGCGTCGAGCTCTCCGAATGGGAGGGCGAGTTCCTGACCAGCGTCGCCCAGCGCGTTGAGACCTACGGCCGGGCGTTCGCCGATCCCGAGAAGGGCGCGCGGGGGCAGGCCCTGTCGGGCAACCAGGCCATCAAGCTCAAGGAAATCGCCGCCAAGGCCAAGGGCGAAGGGGCGGCCGACGCCAAGGGCGCCCGCAAGCCGATGCGCCGGGGCGGCGGCTTCGGGCGCGCCGCGCGCCGCGATCTCGCCCCCGAACGCGACGACGATTGAGCGCAAGCTTGACCATGCCCGGATGACGGGTGTCGTTATTTTCGATTCCACCCTGGATAATGCGTCAAACGCTTACCAAAAACCGCCGTTCGCCCCGCGGCGTTAAGGCCTTGGTAATCATAGGGCCCGAAAATACAAACGATTGTAATGGTTTAAAGTCTTAATGGACGTAGGGTTCCGGGTCGTGTGCTCACGGCGACCCGCCCTCGATGCGCACGGGCCCAAGGGCCCTGCTCGGCGCCGAGCGAACCCTGCCATTCGCTGGATTAGGGACTATGGCGACCACCTATCAGATGCTGATGCGCCGCAAGTCGGAGCTCGAAAACCGCATGATCGAGGCGCAGCGACGCGCCCAGGCGCCGTTCGAAAGCGAGCTGCGCGCCATCGTGCTGGCGCTCGACGCCCTCAAGCAGGCCGGCATGGCCGAGCGTCTGTCGTCGGGTGAGCCGGCGCCGTTCGCCGCGCCCCAGCCCAGCCGCCGCGGCCGCCGCGGCCGCACCACCCGCGACATGATCCTGATGGCCCTGGCCCAGTCGCCGGGCCTCAACGAAGCCGAGATCGCCCGCCAGCTGGACCATCGCTGGAGCCGGCCGGTGACGCCGACGGCGGTCGGTCGCGAGCTGGAAGCGATGGCGGCCGAAGGTCTGACGCGCCGCTCGGGCCCCGGCTGGATCCGCCTGGACCTCACCAACGCCGAAGCCCCCCGTGCGGACGCCGAGGACGAAGAGCGCCTCAGCGTGGCGGCGGGGCACTAGGGCCTTCTGCGCCGCCCTTCTGGGCACACCATATCCCGATCTCCCCGGCGAATGCCGGGGCCCAGATGCAAGAGCGCCCGCGTCCTGGAAGGATCGCGGGCGTTTCTGCATGCGCCTCAGAGCCATACGATCTGGGTCCCGGCATTCGCCGGGAAGGTCGGATTAAAGAGCGCAAGGCCCTACCGCCGCGGCATCTTCCCCACCGGCCGCGCCGGTTTCAGCAAGCTCTTCAGCCGCTGTTCCCGCGAGACGGGGCGGAAGATCATCAGGGGCGCGGGCGCGCGGCCTTGCGGCGTCTGTTCGGTGTCGGTGGGACGCATGGTTCAGCCGGCTTCCTTGAGATCAACTTCGATGCCCTGCTCGCGGACCTTGCGATAAAGGGTGGAGCGGCCGATGCCGAGGCGGCGGGCCACCTCGCTCATGTGGCCGGCATAGACGTCGATGGCGTGCTGGATCAGGTCGCGCTCGATCTCTTCGAGCGTCCGCAGGTGGCCACGCTCGTCGAGGATGCGCACCGGCGCCTCGGCCGCGGGGGCCGACATGGCGGCGTGGGCGGCCTGCAGCATGGCGGCGGCGGTCGGCGGCGGAGTCGCGGTCGCCGCTTCGAGCGGCGCGGCCTGGCCCGAGATGGCCGGAAAGTCGTAGGGCTGCAGATAGGGCGCGTCGGCCAGGACGATGGCGCGATAGACCGCGTTCTCCAGCTGGCGGACGTTGCCCGGCCAGTCGAACGCGGTCAGCAGCTGCAGCGTCTCGGGCGCGGCGCCGATGACGCGCTTGCCTTCCTCGACGTTGAAGCGGCGGATGAAGGCCTCGACCAGGGCGGGGATGTCCTCGCGCCGCTCGCGCAGGGATGGGGCCTCGATCGGGAAGACGTTCAGGCGGTAATAGAGGTCCTCGCGGAACCGGCCCGCCGACACGGCCTGGGCCAGGTCGCGGTTGGTCGCCGAGACGATGCGAACGTCGACCTTGATCGAGCGCTTCGAGCCGATCGGGTCGATCTCGCCTTCCTGCAGGGCGCGCAGCAGCTTGACCTGCATGTCCAGCGGCAGCTCGCCCACCTCGTCGAGGAACAGAGTGCCGCCGTCGGCTTCCTTGAACTTGCCCAGGTGCTTGTCGGTGGCGCCGGTGAAGGATCCCTTCTCGTGGCCGAACAGGATCGACTCCACGAGGTTTTCCGGGATGGCGCCGCAGTTCACGGCCACGAACGGCTTGCCGGCGCGGTCAGACGAGCCGTGCACGGCGCGGGCGATCAGCTCCTTGCCGACGCCGCTTTCGCCCGTGATCAGCACGGGGATGGCGCTCTTGGCCGCGCGCTCGCCCATGCGCTTGACCATGCTCATGACCGGCGAGGCGCCGATCAGGTCCGAGAAGGTGGTCTTGCCGACGACGCGCTTGGTCAGGCGCTCGACCTCGCCCTTCAGGTCGCCCATCGACAGGACGTTGCGGATCGAGACGGTGATGCGTTCCGGGCTGGCCGGCTTGATGAAGAAGTCGCTGGCGCCGGCCTGCATGGCCTTGACCACGGTGTCGACGCCGCCGCTGGCGGTCAGGACGATGACGGGCTGGGTGAAGCCGCGCGCGCGCATCTCGGCCAGCGCGTCCTGGCCCGACAGGCCGGGCATGACGAGGTCGAGCAGGATCACATCCGCCGGCGCGCCCGAGGTCAGGTGCGCGATGGCCGCGTCGCCGCTGTCGGCGTGCGAGACGGCGAAACCTTCGCGCTCGAGCACGGCCTGGATCAATCGACGTTGGGTCGGGTCGTCATCGACGACCAGCACCGTCTTGGTCATTGGGCACATCCACCAGAACCGGCCACGCCCACGTGGAGCGAGGCTCTTGTTGGTTCAGAGTGATACACTCGCGGGGTAAACACCGGCTTTCGGAGAGGTGTCGCGAACCTTAAGGTTTAGCCTTAACAGGGTCTTACGCGGGGAGCGGGTCGCGATGGACATGGAGGCTGCGGCTAAGCTTGCTCTGGCCCTGCCAGAAGTCTCGGGCGGGGTCGGCGATGGCGGCCAGGTCGGCTTCGAGGTCGGAGGCAAGGGTTTGGCCTGGAGCTATCTGGCGCGTCCGGCTCCTAAGGCCAAGCGCGTCCTGGTTCCCGGCGTTCTCGCCGTCCGTTGCCCGACGGAGACCAAGAACCTGCTCCTAGAGGCCGCTCCCGACCGGTTCTTCACCGACGATCACTATCGGAACTATCCCGCCGTGCTGGTCAGGCTAGAGACGATCGAGCCGGACGAACTGGAGGGCCTGCTGCGCGGCGCGTGGAAGACCGTCGCGCCAACGGCCGTCAAGAAACGGCATCCGCACGTTTGACGCATTGCGCGGGCGGGGGGCTGGAGCCTATCTGCTGATCCATGAACGCGCCCTTCAAGCCTGACGCCCCGCCCGAATGGAACCTGGCCGACCTCTATGTCGGCCGCGACGATCCCCGCATCGAGACCGACCTCGCCGCCGCCAAGGCCGCCAATGACGAGCTGGCCTCCCTGGAGGGTCTATTCCTGGAGGCCCGCAAGGAGCCCCAGCGCCTGGGCGTTCTGCTGGATCGCGGCATCACGCTCTATGAGCAGGCGACCAACGGCCTCTGGGGCGTCGGCGCCTACGCCGCGCTCGCGGCGTCGGTCGCGCGGGACGATCCGGCCTGGGCCAAGTTCGAGGCGGACCTTAGGGCCCGCTCGTCCCAGATCGCCGCCGAGAGCCTGTTCTTCACGCTGGAGCTGAACCAGCTGGAGGACGGCGAGATCGCCAAGGCGCTGGAGGCTCACCCCGAGGCGGCCCGCTGGGCGCCGTGGCTGCGCCGCGTGCGCCTGTCGCGGCCGCACGAGCTGTCGCCGGAGCTGGAGCGCTTCATCGTCGACAAGGCCCCGGCCGTCGCCAACTGGGTGCGGCTGTGGGACGAGACCCTGGCTAAACTCGCGGCGAATGTCGGCGACGAGAGCTTGACCCTGGCCGAGGCGCTGAACCGCCTCTCTGACCCCGACGTCGCCCGCCGCAAGGCCGCCGCCGACGGTTTGGCCAAGGCGCTGGAGGAGCGCGTCTCGACCCAGGCGCTGGTCCTGAACACCCTGGCCTTCGAGAAGCAGGTCGAGGACCGCTGGCGCCACTACGAGACGCCCGCCCAGTCGCGTCACCTGGCCAACGAGGTCGACGCCGACGCGGTGGACGCCCTGGAGCAGGCCGTGGTCGAGGCCTATCCGCGCCTGTCGCACCGCTACTACGCCCTGAAGGCCAAGGTCATGGGCCTACCGGCTCTCGACTACTGGGACCGCAACGCGCCCCTGACCGCCGCCGCGCCGCGCAACTACGCCTGGGGCGAGGCCAAGGGCATGGTGCTGGAGAGCTTCCAGGATCTCGCGCCCCAGTTCGCCGACGCCGCCAAGGTGTTCTTCGACAAGCCGTGGATCGACGCGAAGCCCCGCCCGGGCAAGCAGTCGGGCGCCTTCGCCCATCCGGTGACCGCCGACCGCCACCCGTTCGTGTTCATGAACTACATGGGCGAGCGGCGCGACGTGCTGACCCTGGCCCACGAGCTGGGCCACGCCGTCCACCAGACCCTATGCCAGCCGCTGGGCACCCTGCTGGCCGACACGCCCCTCACCTTGGCCGAGACGGCCTCGATCTTCGGCGAGGGGCTAGTGTTCGACCGCCTGCTGGCCGAAGCCTCGCCGGAGGACCGCAAGGGCCTCTTGGCCGGCAAGATCGAGGATGGCCTCAACACCGTCGTCCGCCAGATCGCCTTCCACCGCTTCGAGCGCCGCTTCCACGAGGCGCGGCTGGAGGGCGAGCTGTCGCCCGACCAGATCGGCGCCCTGTGGCTGGAGGTCATGGGCGAAAGTCTTGGCCCGGCCGTGAAGCTGAACGCCGGCTACGAGCATTATTGGGCCTATGTCAGCCACTTCTGCCACGCGCCGTTCTACGTCTACGCCTATGCGTTCGGGGACCTGCTGGTGCGCGGCCTGATGGAGAAGCGCCGCGAGGATCCGGCCAAGTTCGCGCCGCTCTATGAGCAGCTGCTGGCGGCGGGCGGGACCAAGACCTATGTCGAGGCCCTGGCGCCGTTCGGCCTGAACCCTCGTGAAAAGGCGTTCTGGGCCGCCGGCTGCGCCCAGCTGGAACGGCTGGTCGATGAGTTCGAAGCTTTGGTGAGCTGATGGCCGATGACGCCCGTGATCCCGAACGCGACCGCCTGACCGGGCGGCTGTCCCGCTTCGCCAAGGTCGGGGCGGGGCTATCGGGCGCGGCGGTGTCCTACGGCGCCAACCGCATGTTCGGGGGCGACGAGGCCGACGCCCGCAACGCCAAGGCGCTGAAGGCGGCGCTGGGCGGCCTGAAGGGCCCGCTGATGAAGGCGGCGCAGATGTTCGCCACCGTGCCCGACCTCTTGCCGCCCGAATTCGCCAAGGAGCTGGCCGAGCTGCAGACCAACGCGCCGGCCATGGGCTGGCCCTTCGTGCGCCGGCGGATGGCGGCCGAGCTGGGCGCCGACTGGCAGGGCAAGTTCGCCAGCTTCGAGCACGAGGCCGCGGCCGCCGCCTCGCTGGGCCAGGTGCACCGCGCCACGGCCCACGACGGCCGCGCCCTGGCCGTGAAGCTGCAGTATCCGGACATGCAGAGCGCGGTCGAAAGCGACCTTGGCCAGCTGCGCGCCCTGATCAACCTCTTCAAGCGCATGGACGGCTCGATCGACCCGTCCGAGATGATCGTCGAGATCGGCGACCGCCTGCGCGAGGAGCTGGACTACGGCCGCGAGGCCAAGCTGATGGCGCTGTACGGAAACTTCTTCGCCGGGCGCGAGGCGATCCGCACGCCGACGCCGGTTCCGGAGTTATCCACAGGGCGGCTGCT
>JAYRLX010000576.1:0-1656 GCA_041905125.1 Caulobacter sp.
CGCGTCGCGGAGATCAACGCCCAGGTCAACGCCATCGCCGCCTCGGCCCGCGATCTGGCGCAGGGCCTCGGCGAAGTCAACGCCACCATGGGCGAGATGGACCGCGTGGTGCAGCAGAACGCCGCCATGGTGGAAGAGACCACCGCCGCCGCCCACGCTCTGCGCAACGAAGCGCAGGAACTGGCGCAGCGGGTCGACATGTTCGAGATTGGCCGCGAAAAGACCGCTTCGAAGGAGCAGCGCGCGGCCTAAACCGCGCGCCTCGGACTTAGTCCATAGCGCCGATGTACGGCAGGCCGCGGCTCTTGCCTTCATCGTCGAGGCCGTAGCCCACCAGATAGCGGGCCGGCGCTTCCCAGGCCACGAAGTCGGGGTCCATGCCGCGCGAGGTCGGCCAGGGCTTGCGGGCGAACACGGCGGTGAGCACCTCGCTGGCGCCGGCGTCCTTCACCAGACGCGCGGCCTCCGACAACGACAGGCCAGTGTCGAAGACGTCGTCCACGACCAGGGCCCGACGGCCGACCAGCGGACGCTGCAGGTCCGCGCGGACTTCGCAGCGGCCCGAGCTCTTGCGCTCGTCGTGGTACGACGCCAGCCACAGCGCGTCGAAACGCACGTCGCGACCAGCCTTGTAGAGCGCGCGCGTCAGGTCGGCGGCGAACCAGAGGCCGCCGGTCAGGAGGCAGACGACCACGGTGTCGTCGTCGATGCGCGGCGCGATCTGTTCGGCCAGCGCCTTCACCCGTTCGGCGATCTCGGCTTCCGAGATCAGGACTTCGGGCTTCTTGATGTCATTCATGATGAGCGGGTTCGTGAGAGTCTGTAGGGACGGTTTTGTCCCCGCTCTCATGTCCCGGGGGGGCATGTCCAGCCGCTTCTGACGTCGCGGACGCATCCTGCGCCCCACGCAGGGCGACATCGGGCTTCTCGCCATGGCCCTCGGCGGCCTTCTCGTGGCTGCCCTCGGGGTGGATAGAGGCCTTCACGCCGCCCTCTTCATTGGCGAAGCCAATCTGCAGATCCTTGGCCGTGCGAGGCGGGTCCAGGAAGGTGATCGAGAAGTGCCGCACCTCGCCCGGCGGGATCTTGGCGTCGTGCGCGGCGGCCAGTTGGCCTGACACACGCCTGCCCTCGCCATTGAGCAGCTCGACGCGCAGCGCCGGCGCGACCACCGCGTGTTCGGTGATGTTTCGGATCGCGCCCGTCACCGTGACCGCCGCGTGGCCGTCCTTCATCAAGGGCTGGGCCTTGATGCTGCCTCGGTCGATGACCAGGCCCACCGTGTTCACCGGCAGCCCCACGGCGGCGTAGGCGCCGGCCGTGCCTGGCAGAATCCTGACGATGTCGATCCGGAAGATCAGGGCGCCGATCACCACGGCGGCCATCACGGCCGCCATGCCCGCCCAGACGATCCCGGTGACGGTGGCCTCGCGCAACCGCCGCTCGGCGTCGGCGCGGGCGCGGAAGACCTTGGGAAGCTCTTCTCCGGGCAGAGCGCTGACAGGCGGCTCTTCCTCTGGTTCGTTGGCGGGCTGGTCGCCAGCCGCCGACGCCGCGGCGGCGGCGGCGTCAGAGTCGCTTCGACAGTCGAGACGAGTGGTCTCCGGGTCCTCCAAGAGATCGGTACCCGCCTCGTCGTTGCGCGCCGTCCAGCCG
>JAYRLX010000577.1:0-1651 GCA_041905125.1 Caulobacter sp.
AATCCCGAGCACTACGCCGACGCCGCCGTGGCGGGCGTTCGCGCGCTGCTGCCGGACGGGGCGACGATCGACGCGGTCAAGATGGGCACCACCGTCGCGACCAACGCCCTGCTCGAGCGCAAGGGCGAGCCCACCGTCCTGGCGATTACCCAGGGCCACGCCGACGCCCTGCGGATCGGCTATCAGGCGCGGCCAAAGCTGTTCGAGCGTCACATCGTCAAGCCAGAGGCGCTATACGACCACGTCGTCGAGATCGACGAGCGGATGAGCGTCGAAGGCGAGGTGCTGCGCCCGCTGGACGAGGACGCCGCGCGGCGGGACTTGCAAGCCGCCTATGACGCCGGGTTCCGCGCCGTGGCGATCGTGCTGCTGCACGGCTTCCGTTTCACCGATCACGAGGCGCGGGTCGCGGCGATCGCGCGCGAGATCGGCTTTGCCCAGGTCTCGGCCAGCCACGAAGTCAGCCCGCTGATGAAGCTGGTCGGGCGCGGCGACACGACGGTGGTCGACGCCTACCTCTCGCCGATCCTGCGTCGCTATGTGGACCAGGTGGCGGGCGCGTTGGGCCATGATACGCGCCTGCTGTTCATGCAATCGAACGGCGGCCTGACCGACGCCCGCGCCTTCCGGGGCAAGGACGCCATCCTATCGGGCCCCGCCGGCGGCGTGGTCGGCATGGCGCGGACGGCGAGCGAGGCGGGCTTTGATCGCGTGATCGGCTTCGACATGGGCGGCACCTCGACCGACGTTTGCCACTATGCGGGCGAATACGAGCGGGCCTTCGAGACCGTAGTGGCCGGCGTGCGGATGCGCGCGCCGATGATGAACATCCACACGGTGGCGGCGGGCGGCGGCTCGATCTGTTCGTTCGACGGCGCGCGCCTTCGCGTGGGGCCGGCCTCGGCCGGCGCGGTTCCTGGACCTGCCGCCTATCGGCGAGGCGGCCCGCTGACCGTGACCGACTGCAACGTCATGCTGGGCAAGCTGCGGCCGGAGTTCTTCCCCAAGGTGTTCGGTCCCAATGCCGACCAGCCGCTGGACGTGGAGGCCGTGACGCGCGGCTTCGAAGGCATGGCGGCCGAGATCGCGGCGGCGACTGGCAAGGCCATGTCGCCGCAGGACGTCGCCGAGGGCTTCGTCACGATCGCCGTCGAGAACATGGCCAAGGCCGTGCGACAGATCTCGATCCAGCGCGGCTACGACGTCACCCGCTATGTCCTGGCCTGCTTCGGCGGCGCGGGCGGCCAACACGCCTGCCTGGTCGCCGACGCCTTGGGGATGACCAAGGTGATGATCCACCCGTTCGCGGGTGTCCTCTCGGCCTACGGCATGGGCTTGGCCGATCTTCGCCTGATCCGCGAGGAGACGGTCGAGCGGACGCTGGATGACGCTGGCGATCTGGCGGTCCGCGCAGCCTCCCTCGCCGCTGAGGCCGAGGCGGCCTTGCGAGCGCAGGACGTGCCGATGGCCTCGGTGGAGACGGTCGCCAGCCTGCGCGTGAAGTACGCCGGCACGGACACGCCGCTTGTCGTGCCGTTCGGCTCCGCCGCCGCTGTGCGAGCGGCCTTCGAAGACCAGCACCAGCGCCGTTTCGGCTTCATCTCGCCCCCGACGCCTCTGGTGGTCGAGACGCTGTCGGTCGAAGCGATTG
>JAYRLX010000142.1:0-9232 GCA_041905125.1 Caulobacter sp.
GGTCGGCCCCGCCTTGCGTCTGCCGATCTTCGAGGGCGGCGCCCTGCGCGCCGGCCTGCGGGGCGCCGAGGCCGATCGCGACGCGGCCGTGGCCAGCTATGACGCGGCCCTGACCCAGGCCCTGCGCGAGGTCGCCGACGTCACCGCCAGCGAGAAGGCCCTGACCGCGCGCCTGGCCGACGCCCGCGCGGCCCTGACCGCCAACGAGAACGCCTATCGCATCGCCCGCCTGCGCTACGAGGGCCAGCTGTCGACCTACCAGTCGGTGCTGCTGGCCGAGCAGTCGGTCCTGGCCCAGCGCCGGACCGTCGCCGACCTCGAAAGCCGCGCCTTCGCCCTCGACATCGCCCTGATCCGCGCCCTCGGCGGCGGCTTCGCCGGTGCCTGATCCCATCGCTTCTTAGGACTTCTCCTCATGTCCGACACCGCCCCGCAAACCGCTCCCCAGAACGCCGGCAACGGCCAGCGCCGCCGCCAACTGACCCTTCTCGCCGGCGTGGTCGCCGTCGGCCTGGTCGGCTACGGCGCCTGGTGGCTGGCCTTCGACAGCCACTTCGTCGAGACCGACGACGCTTATGTCGGGGCCGAGACCGCCCAGGTGACGGCCCTGTCGCCGGGCCCGGTGGCCAAGATCTTCGTGTCCGAGACCCAGGCCGTGAAGAAAGGCGACCCGCTGGTTGTCATCGACGACGCCGACGCCCGCATCGCCGTCGCCCAGGCCGAGGCCGCGCTCGGCCAGGCCGAACGCAAGGTGAAGGGCTATTTCGCCAACGACACCGCGCTGGGCGGCCAGTTCGAGGCCCGCCAGGCCGACGTCGCCCGGGCCCGCATCGACTTCGGCCGCCGCCAGGCCCTGGTGGGCGAGGGCGCGGTCTCCGGCGACGAACTGACCGCGGCTCAGAACCGCCTCGCCAACGCCCAGGCCGCGCTGAACGCCGCCCAGGCCGCCCGCGCCCAGGCCCTGGCCAGCCGTGACGCGGCCCTTGGCTCGCGCGAAGCCAACACCGTGCTGATCTCCGGCGCCTCGGTCGGCGAGAACCCCGAGGTCAAGGCCGCCCGCGCCCGGCTCGACGCCGCGCGCCTGACCCTGGCGCGTACGGTCGTGCGCGCCCCGACGGATGGCGTCGTCGCCCGCAAGTCGGTGCAGGTCGGCCAACAGGTCGCCATCGGCGCGCCGCTGATGGCGGTCGTGCCCACGCACGAGGCCTATGTCGACGCCAACTTCAAGGAAGTGCAGTTGGACAAGGTGGTCCCCGGCCAGCCGGTGGTGCTGACCTCGGACCTCTATGGCGGCGGCGTGAAGTTCCACGGCAAGGTCCGCGGCATGGCCGGCGGCACCGGCTCGGCCTTCTCGCTGATCCCCGCCCAGAACGCCTCGGGCAACTGGATCAAGGTCGTCCAGCGCGTGCCGGTGCGGATCACCCTGGACCCCGCCGAACTCGCCAAGCACCCGCTCCGCGTCGGCCTGTCGATGAAGGCCAAGATCGACGTCGCCAAGTAGGCCAGAGTCCTCTCTGTAAGGAGCCGCCCCATGGCGTCCGAACAATCGCAGGCGGCCGGACCGCCGCCGATGACCGGGATCCTCCTGGCCGTCACCTCGATCGCCCTGGCGCTGGGCACCTTCATGCAGGTGCTGGACAGCACCATCGCCAACGTCTCGATCCCGACCATCGCCGGCAATCTGGGCGTCAGCTCCAGCCAGGGCACCTGGGTGATCACCGCCTTCGCCGTGGCCAACGGGGTGTCGGTGCCGCTGACGGGGTGGCTGATGGGCCGCTACGGCGTGGTGAAGACCTTCGTGGCCTCGGTGATCCTGTTCACGATCGCCTCGTTCCTGTGCGGCGTGTCCTGGAACCTGTCGTCCCTGATCTTCTTCCGGATCCTGCAGGGGGCGGTTTCAGGCCCGATGATCCCGGGTTCGCAAGCCCTTCTGATCATGATCTTCCCGCCGAACAAGCGCGGGACCGCCCTGGCCATCTGGTCGATGACCACCCTGGTGGCGCCGATCTGCGGCCCGATCCTGGGCGGCTACATCTCCGACAACATCTCCTGGCCGTGGATCTTCCTGATCAACGTGCCGGTGGGGATCCTGTGCGCGGTCATCTGCTGGCGGAACATGGCCAGCCGCGAGACCCCGACGCGCAAGCTGCCGATCGACCGCACCGGCTTCATGCTGCTGCTGATCTGGGTCGGCGCCCTGCAGGTGATGCTGGACACCGGCAAGGAGGCCGACTGGTTCTCCTCGCCCGCCATCGTCGTCGAGATGTGGGTGGCGATCATCTTCTTCGTCGCCTGGGTGATCTGGGAGCTGAACGAGAAGCACCCGATCGTCGACCTGACCCTGTTCCGGTCCAGCAACTTCGCCATCGGCACCCTGGCCTTCTGCCTGGGCTATGCGGTGTTCTTCGGCAACAACCTGCTGCTGCCGCTGTGGCTGCAGACCCGCATGGGCTACATCGCCACCTGGGCCGGCCTGGTTGCGGCGCCGAGCGGCGTGGTCGCGGTCTTCCTGACCCCGTTCACCGCCCGCCTGATGACCAAGATCGACGCCCGCTGGCTGGCGACCATCTCGCTCGCGGCGTTCGGCCTCTCATTCTACATGCGCTCGGGCTACACGCCCGACGCCAGCTTCCGGGTGCTGGTCATGCCGATGCTGGTGCAGGGCGTGGCGATGAGCACCTTCTTCATCTCGATGGTGACCATCTCGCTGAACGGCATCCCGCCTCAGCAGACGCCGCAGGCCTCTGGCCTGTCGAACTTCTCGCGGATCACCGCGGGCAGCTTCGCCGCCTCCCTGGCCACCACCATCTGGGACCGCGGCGAAGCCGTGCACCAGACGCGGCTGTCCGAGAGCATGGGCGCCGCCAGCCCCGCCTGGATCGACGCCGTCGGCAAGCTGCAGGCGGCGGGCATGACCCACCTCCAGGCGGTGGGCGCGATCACCCAGCAGGTGATCAACCAGGCCTATCTGCTGGCGGCCCTGGACTTCTTACGGGTCTCGGCCTGGCTTTGCGTGATCCTGATCCCGCTGATCTGGCTCACGCGGATGGCTCGGGGCCGCGGCGGGGCGGCGGCGGCCGATTAGACCGCCGACGCCCCTCCGCCCGCCTCGGGGCTAGAAGCGCTTGCGGACCTGGAAGCCGGCCGTGCGCGGACTGATGCTGACGGCCTGCTTGGGGTTGTTCACCGCCGAGGTCATGCTCATCAGTCCGACTTCGTCGGTGATGTTATTGACGAACACGTAGGCGCCCCAGTCGGCGCCCTCGACCCCGGCGCGCACGTTGGCGTAGCCGTAGTCGCCCTGCTTCTCGTAGTAGACATAGGTCGGACGGAACTGAGAGGCGGACTCGCCGACATAGGCGTAGTCGGCGCGCACCAAACCGTTCATGTCGCCCTTGAGCGGCCAAGTGTATTCGACCGCAGCCGAGCCGCTGTACTTGGCCACGTTCGGGAACTCGTCGCCGCGCAGGCCGGTCGACCCGGTGATCAGGATCGTCGAGTTGGCCTGGTCTTCCGTCAGCTTGGCGTCCACGATGGCGGCGGTGCCGCTGATCGTCAGGCCAGCGATCGGACGGGCCGTGGCCTCGATTTCGAAGCCCTTGATCTTGGCCTTGCCAGCGTTGGTCAGGTAGCTGAAGGCGCCGTTGGCGCTGGTGGCCGAGATCTGCATGTTCGACCAGTCGATCTGATAGGCCGCCGCGTTCAGCGTCAGGCGACGGTCGAACCACTGGCTCTTGATGCCGCCTTCATAGTTCCAGAGGCTGTCCGGCTGATAGGCCAGCAGCGCGCTGGCCAGGCCCGGCACGTTGTTGGCGCCGCCCGGACGGAAGCCCTTGGCCGCCACGGCGTAGACCATGACGTCGGACGTCACCTGATAGGAGGCGTTCAGCTTGCTGACCCAGCCATCGGCGCTGGCGTCGACCTGGGCGGCCGGGCCGACATAGGACTGGGTGATGAAGTTGCTGATCAGGACCTGGCCGGAGACCGTCTTGTCGTACTTGAAGCGACGCAGGCCGCCGGTCAGGGTCAGCTTCTCGATCGGCTTGTACGAGACTTCGCCGAAGAAGGCGGTCTGCTTGGTCTCGGTGCCGACGTGGCGCCAGGCGGTCAGGTCGTTGGGGTTGATGATGCCCGTGGCGGCGTCGCCCTTGGCGACCTTGCTCTCGATGTAGTCGTCACGCTTTTCCAGATAGACGCCGGCCGTCCAGTCGACCTTGTCGTCGAACAGCGAGCCGTTCGCGCGCAGCTCATGGTTCCACGAGGTCAGGCCCATCGGCTGATAGAGCGCGCCCGGCGTCCGGCTATCGGCGTAGGCCGTGTAGGCGGTCATCTGGGCGGCGGTGCAGGCCGGGTTCGTCGACCCGGTCGCGGCCGGGCCGCCGGCGACCCAGTTGCGGCACGAGGTGGCGTTGGCGCGGCTGCCCGAGAGCGTCGGGCTGTAGTCGGAATTCCGCAGCAGCGTCCACTTGTAGTACGAGGACGTGGCCGTGACCGTGGCGAAGTTCAGGTCCCACTTGCCGGTGACGTTGTAGAGCCGGAGGTTGTCGCTGGTCGGCGCGATGACCCGAGCGTTGGTCTTGTGATCTTCCTTGCCCAGGGCCGGGTACCAGATGTTCTGACCGTCCATCGTGGTCTTCTGGAACAGGCCCGTGGCGTTGATCGTCAGGTTGTCGGTGGGCGTGAAGCCCAACATCAGGCGACCGCCGCTGGAGTGCTGGTCGTTGATGTTCTTCTTGTTCAGCAGGACGTCGTCGACATAGCCGCCGCCCTCGGTCTTGTAGAGCACCAGGCGCGCGGCCAGCTTGTCCTCGATCAGCGGCACGTTGACCATGCCCTTCACCGAATAGCCGTTGCTGCCGCCCTTGACGCTGGTGCCTTGGGCTTCGACGGCGCCGGCGTAGCGGCTGCTGTCGGGCTTATTGAGGATCACCCGCAGGGTGCCGCCCATCGAGCCCGAGCCGTAGAGGGTGCCTTGAGGCCCGCGCAGAACCTCGATCCGTTCGGCGTCGAACAGGTTGACGTCGGCGCTGGTCGAGCTGGCGTCGGCGGTCGTGCCGGCCGGACCCGTCAGCGGGGTTTCATCGTAATAGAGGCCGACCGTGGCTTCGCCGGCGCTGCGCACCCCGCGCAGGGTCAGGCGGCGGCTGGTCGGCGAGTTGCCGTCGACCTGCAGGTTCGGAACGGTCCGGAAATAGTCCTGGATGCCGGAGGCGCCGAGCGCCTGCAGCGACTTCTCGGTCACCGCGCTGACGCTGATCGGCGTGGTCTGGACCGTCGTCGAGCGCTTCAGCGCCGTGACGACGACCTCCTCGATCGTGGCGCTGTCGGACGCTTGCTGGGCGAACGCGTGGCCCGCCGCCAAGCTGCTCAGCGCGCTGGCGCCAAGGGCCAGGGCCCGAAGGCCTCGAAACTGCATCATTATTGAACCCCTCTTGTCGGTCCGCTCGTACGGCGGCCTGTAGGGTCAGACGCAAGGCCGAGCGGGTCCCTCACTCGCCGCGGGCAAAAAGATGCGGCTCAGAAGCGGCGCTCAAGCGACAGGCGCACGGCGCGCGGGGTGACGCCGAAGTACTCGACTGGCCCGGATGTATTGCGCGCCGCCGACGCCCTGCCCGCCCGGTCCAGCAGGTTCTCGATCGACAGGTCGACGCTCCAGTCGCGGTTCTCCAGGCCGGCGCTGACCCCGAACACCGCATAGCCGCCCATCTTCAGATAGTCCGCGTTGGCGGCGCTGAAGGCCGAGCGCGCCAGCCCGGCGTGATAGGCGTCGAACCGCAGCCGGCCCGTCAGGCCCTGGCCCAGGGTCCAGCGCCGCTCGGCCGAGCCCGCGGCCGAGACCTTGGGGACGGTGGGCAGTCGATCGCCTTTCAGTCCGAGGCCAATGGCGCTGTTGGTCACCTGGTCGGCGGTCAGCCGCGCGTCCGTCAGGGTGAGGCTGGCCGCCAGGTCCCAGCCGGCGACTTTCCGCGCGGTCCCTTCCAGCTCGAGGCCCTGGATGTGCGCGGCCCCGATGTTGGTCACGTAGTTGAAGGCGCGGTTCTGGGTCTGGGCCGCGTACTGCATGTCGCGCCAGCGGGCGCGGTAGAGGGCCAGGTTCAGCGAGACGCGGCGGTCGGCGCTCTGGCCCTTCAGACCCAGCTCGGCGTTGTCGAGCCGGTCCGATCGGTAGACGGCCAGGGCCTCGGGAAGGCCTGGCACCACGTTCACGCCGCCGGGGCGAAAGCCTTGCGAGATCTGGGTGTAGCCGAACAGGCCCGGCGCGATCTGACGGCTGGCCAGCGCCTTCAGGCTCCAGCCCCGCTCGCGGCTCCGGGCGTCGATCGCATAGTCCATCCAGGTGCCCGAGATCACGTTGGCGACCTGCACCGCGCCCCGGTCACGCTTGACGTAGTCGAAGCGCCGGGCGCCGATCGTCAGCTCGGTCTGGGGCGCGACGGCGTAGGAGACCTCGCCGAAGACCGCGTGCTGGGTCAGGTGGTTCTCGATGTCCCGCCGTCCGATCAGCACCGGCGGCTCGACCGCGCGGCCCGTCGCAGGGTCCACGTGGCGCACCTGGCTGTCGATGTAGTCCTCGCGGACCTCGCTATAGGCGCCCAGGCTCCAGCGCAGGGGGCCGGCCCCGACGGAGGCGGCGCGGATCTCGAGGATCCGAGCGGTCAGGTCCGCCGGCTGATGCAGGATCGCCGGATAGACGCTATCGACATAGGCCGAATAGCTGGACATCTGGTCGCCGCCGCACGCGGTCGCCAGCGAGAACATCCGCATGCAGCCGGCGGCGTTGGTCCGCTCGCCCAGCAGGACGCCGCTATAGTCGGATCGCCGCACCAGCTTCCAGCGATACCAGGACGAGACGGCGGTGAGATCGACGGCGTCCCCGCGCCACTTCACCACGGCCGATACCAGATCGATGTCCCCGTCGAACGGCGCGCGCCCGGCGTGAACCGTTCGCCACGGCCCGGCCGTATCGTTCCAGGCGGAGATGTCGCCGCGATGGCTGGACTGGTGAGCGCCCGACAGCAGGAGCGACAGCCTCGGGCTTTTCTCCCACAACACCGCCAGCCGCGCGCCCCGGACACGCGAGCCGTCGACGTCCGAGAGGCCCAGTCGAACATTGTCGATGACCCCGGGCTGGCGCTGGTCATAGGCGGTCAAGCGCACGGCGAGCGCGTCGGGGATCGCCACGGCGTTCAGCACCGCCGCGCCGCTGACCGCCTCCCCACCGTGAGCGAGGCTGGCGACCGACATCCCGACCGAACCCGTGTCACCGCCCAGGTCGGGTCGCTTGAACAGGATGCGCAGGGCGCCCCCCATGGCGCCCGAGCCGTAGAGCGTGCCCTGAGGACCGCGCAGAAGCTCGATCCGATCCAAATCCACCAGCGCCAGCTCCGGCGCCATGACGCCCGGGTCGGCCGTGGTGCCGACCGGACCGGTCATCGGCGTCTCGTCGTAATAGAGCCCCGTCGTGGCCTCGCCCGCCCCGTAGACGCCGCGCAGCACCAGGCGCCGGCCAAATGCGGTGGAGATCAGCTTCAATCCGGGCAGCATTGGCGCCGCCTGCTCGATGTTGGTCATCGCCATGCGGCCGAGTTGCTCGCCGTCGACCACCACCATGCTCAGCGGCGTCTGCTGGGCCAGGCTTGACCGCTTCAGCGCCGTGACGACCAGGCCGTCCACGTCGACCGGCGGGGCGACCGGCGAAGGGCGCGCCTCGGGCTCCTCGGCCGGTTTGGGCGCTCGCACCACCAGGAAGCTGCGCCCCTCCAGCCGAAAGGTCAGGCCCGAACCCGCCAGCAGCCGAGCCAGGGCCTGTTCGGCCGTAAAGGTCCCGCTCAAGGACGGGCTGCGACGTCCCGAGGTGAGACTGGGGGAGAACAGGATTTCGCGATCGCTGCGCAGGGCCAGCTGGTTCAGCGCCTGGCTCAGGGGCTGAGCGGGCAGGTCGAAGCGGCGCGCGGCGTCCGCCGGTCGGCCAGGTCCCGCCAGGGCCGCGGCCGGCGCGAAGGCCCCGACAGCCGCCGCGCAGAGCAGGGCCGTGACGAGGCCGCGCCTATGCGACGCTCCCGACGCTCTGGACCTGAACAACAGCGACTCCCGACCTCCCCGACGGCTTGGAACTCACGCCGCCGAGGGCGTGGACCATGCCTTATTTTGACGGGCGGCCATGCCAAAGCCGTCAACGCCCGCGGCTCAAGATCGCGCGCTGCACAGGCTTTAGGCAACAGGTCAAAGCGCGCGTGCGTTCGCGCCCATTGTCCGGCGGCGGCTTGACAGGCGGGAAAGCAGGATTTCACCTAACCGTCATGTCGGGGCGGTGGTCATGATCTGGGGCGTCAAAACGTCGAGGGCGTCCGGGGAGGCGACGGCCCTCGTCGACAGCGGCGCGCGCTTCATCCCGGCGCTTCGGGCGTTCTTTTCGCGTCGCGCGCCGGCCGCCGATGTCGAGGACCTGGTGCAGGAGGTCCTCCTGCGGATCCAGAAGCGCCAACCGGCCCCCGTCGTGAACAATGTGGAAGGTTACCTGTTCGAGGTGGCCGCCAATGTCTTGATCGACCGGGGCCGCCGAGATCGCACCCGCCGCCGCTCCGATCACTGCGAACTGCAAGAATCGCATCACCCCGTTGATGAAATGTCTCCCGAGCGCGTCTTACAGGGACGCGAACAGGTGGCGCGGGTGATGGCGGCCTTGAATGCGCTGCCGGAACGTACGCGACGGGTTTTCATCCTCGTGCGCTTCGAGGAGATGAGCTACAAGCTCGTCGCCCAGCGCCTGGGTGTCTCCGTCAGCGCTGTCGAGAAACACGTGATGAAGGCGCTTCGGCACTTGCACGAACGCCTGCGGGACCAGGATGACGTCGACAACGTCGGAGCAAGAGAGACCCGAAGACCCGGCTAGCGCCGCGGCGGTCTGGTTCGCGCGCCTGCAAGGCGGCGATGTCTCCCTCCATGAACGACGCGACTTCCAGCGCTGGCTGAACGCCGACGCGCGGCACGCTGACGCCTGGAACGCGGTCGACGCCACCTGGCGCGGTCTTTCCAGCGTCGAGGACGATCCGGCCTTCGCGACGCTGCGAGCCGACGCGCTGAGCGTCGACGCGTCGCGACCCCGTCTGATGAGCCGGCGCAATCTGGGCCTGACCGCCGCCAGCGTGGTGGCCTTCGCCGGCGTCGCGGCCTTCGGCTGGCGCTGGCGCCCGGGCGGCGAAGGCGCGGCGCCCGTCGTCGATGAGCCCAT
>JAYRLX010000143.1:0-9218 GCA_041905125.1 Caulobacter sp.
GGCGTCCGTCTCACGATCGTCACGGCGACCGCGACGGCGGTCGCGACGGCGGCGGCCCTTGCGGTCGCCGCGGTCGTCATCGCGGGCCTGCTTGCGGGTCGAGGCTTCGTCGTCGTCGGTGTCTTCGCGCTCGATGTCTTCCTCGTCCTCGAGGATTTCATCGTCTTCCTCGGCCTCGTCCTCGTAGGCGGTGTCGTCGAAGTCATCGTCCTCGTCGACATAGGGCGCGGGGGCGACGGCGATGCGCTCGCCAAGCTCGGTGCGCTCGATCTCCTGGTCGCCGGCGTGCAGGCTGTCGTCGACTACCACGGTCACGAACAGGCCGTGGGTGTCCAGCAGGCGCTGCAGGTAGGCGCGCTTTTCGTTCAGGATGTAGAGGCCGACCGAACGCGAGACCTTCAGGATCACGCTGCCCGAGCCCTTCAGGGCCTCGGCTTCGACGGCGCGCAGGGCCGCCAGGGCGCTCGACTCGACCGAGCGGACGCGGCCGGTGCCTTCGCAGTGTTCGCAGACGTGGGTGGTGCCTTCCAGCACGCCGGTGCGGCGGCGCTGACGGCTGATCTCCATCAGGCCAAAGCCCGAGATCTTGCCCATCTGGATGCGCGCGCGGTCGTCCTTCAGAGCGTCCTTCAGGACCTTCTCGACCGTGCGGTTGTTCTTGGCTTCATCCATGTCGATGAAGTCGATGACAATCAGGCCGGCCAAGTCGCGCAGGCGCAGCTGGCGGGCGGCCTCCTCGGCGGCTTCGCAGTTGGTCTTGAGGGCCGTGGCCTCGATGTTGCGCTCGCGCGTGGCCTTGCCCGAGTTGACGTCGATGGCGACCAGGGCCTCGGTCTGGTTGATCACCAGATAGCCGCCGGAGCGCAGCGGCACGACCGGCGAATAGATCTGGGCCAGGTGGTCCTCGATCTTGTTCTTGACGAACAGCGGGGTCGGGTCGCGGTAGTTGAAGACTTTCTTGGCCTGGCTCGGCATCAGCATGCGCATGAAGTCGCGCGCTTCCTTGTAGCCGGCGTCGCCCTCGACCCAGATGCCGTCCAGGTCCTTGTCGTACATGTCGCGGATGGCGCGTTTGACGAGGTCTTCCTCCTCGTAGATCAGCGCCGGCGCGACCGAGTGCAGCGTGTTGTCGCGGATGTTCTCCCACAGACGCAGCAGATATTCGTAGTCGCGCTTGATCTCGGCCTTGGTGCGCTTGGCGCCGGCCGTGCGGACGATCAGGCCCATGCCCTGCGGCACGTCCAGGCTCTGGACGACGCTCTTCAGGCGCTTGCGGTCGGTGACCGCCGTGATCTTTCGGCTGATGCCGCCGCCGCGGGCGGTGTTGGGCATCAGGACGCCATAGCGGCCGGCCAGGGAGAGGTAGGTGGTCAGGGCCGCGCCCTTGTTGCCGCGCTCTTCCTTGACGACCTGAACCAGCATGATCTGCCGCCGGCGGATCACTTCCTGGATCTTGTACTTGCGCATCAGCCGGCGCTTGCGGCGCGCCAGCTCTTCCTCGACGTCGTCTTCATCGTCGTCGATCGCGGTGTCTTCACCGTTGACGTCGTCTTCATCGTCGCCGCCCGTGGCGCGACGCGAGATCGGGGTGTCGTCCTCGTCATCGCCGGAATCGTCGCGCATCAGCGCTTCGCGGTCGGCGACCGGGATCTGGTAGTAGTCGGGGTGGATTTCGTTGAACGCCAGGAAGCCGTGACGATTGCCGCCGTACTCGACGAACGCAGCCTGAAGGCTGGGTTCGACGCGGGTCACCTTGGCGAGATAGATATTTCCGCGAAGCTGTTTGCGGGTCTGGCTCTCGAAATCGAACTCTTCAACCCGGGTTCCGTCCACGACGACCACACGCGTCTCTTCGGCGTGTGCTGCGTCGATCAGCATCTTCTTCGACATTAAGGAAGTCTCCACGGCGCGCGGCGGGCGCTAAGCCCGGTCGCCGATATGAATGAAGGACGCGCGCGTCGCCGACCGTCGCCCCGCCAGCGCGGTTGCGAAGGGTCAGGTGCCAAAGGCGGTCGGGTGCGGCGCAGCCCATTGGGGTTTCGTTTTGTCCCTACCGCGCGGGGCGCGGATTGGATGTTTCGTATGTCGCGCCAAGTGGCGCGGATCGGATGGCGCGTCGTCGCCAGGACGGCGTTTGAGCCCGACGCGGGCCCCGCGATACGGCGTCTCGGTAGGCGTCTTGCCCGCACGGTCTGCCGGATCTCGAACTATCTAGTCTGCCGCCTCGGCGCCGGAAGGGGTTCAGGACCACTTTCGAAACCAAGGACAGCCCGCACGCAGTCGTGACGATCACGGAACTTCGCACGCGGCGGGACTGTAGCCACATCGGCGCGGAAAAGAAAAGCTTTCCACGTCGATCAGGACTTAACCCTTTGGCTACCCCCTTGGCCGGATATTGACGATCGGTTCACCAAATCCGGCTAACGCGGGCGGGTATGCGTAAGGTTCTCATCAGTCTGGCCCGTATGGGTTGGTTCCGGGCGGCCCTGATCGTCGGCGGCCTAACCACCGCC
This sequence comes from Caulobacter sp., assembly GCA_041905125.1. Lineage (GTDB taxonomy): Bacteria > Pseudomonadota > Alphaproteobacteria > Caulobacterales > Caulobacteraceae > Caulobacter. Next base: position 2,514 of record JAYRLX010000143.1, read on the forward strand.
GGCGTCGCCGTCGCGACCGCCCAAGGCCCCGCCGCGCCCTCGGGCGTGCAGAAGGTCCGCTTCGGCGGAGACCGGACCGAGACCCGCGTCGTGATCGACCTGGACCGCGCCGCCGCCGGCAAGCTGCTTTCGGACGGCGCGAGCGACCAGCGCCTGGTCCTGGCGCTGCCGAACATCACCATTTCCGGGGACCTGCAGGGTTCTGGCCAAGGCCTGGTCAAGCACTGGCTGATCGACGAGGCCGCCGGCGGCGCGCGTCTGCGGCTGGAACTGGCCGGCAAGGTCGAGGTCCGCCGTCGCTTCCTGCTGCCGCCGGGCGACGGGGCGACCGCCTATCGCTATGTCATCGACCTCAAGGCCGTGGACGGCGGCGCTGCTCCGGCCGCGCCGCAGGGCGGGTTGCAGGCCGCGCCGCGCCTCACGATGGCCAGCGCGCCGATCAAGGCCGCGCCGCTTCGCCTGAAGAAGGTCATCGTCATCGACGCCGGCCATGGCGGCAAGGACTCGGGCGCCCTGGGCGCCAACACCTTCGAGAAGGACGTCACCCTGGCCGCGGCCAAGGCGTTGAAGGAGCGTCTTGAGAAGACGGGCCGCTACCAGGTCGTCCTGACCCGCGAAACCGACACCTTCGTGCCGCTGGAAGGCCGCGTGCAGATCGCTCGTCGGGCGGACGCTGATCTCTTCATCTCTCTGCACGCCGACTCCGGCCCCGACACCACGACACGCGGCGCCTCGGTCTACACCCTGTCCGAAAAGGGCACCGAGCGGGTCGGCCTGGTGCTCGACAAGAACGATTGGCTGATGAAGGCCAACCTGCCGGGCCGCGATCGCGCCGTCAGCCAGATCCTGCTCGACCTGTCGCAACGCGCGACCAAGAATCGCTCGGCCACCTTCGCCCAGCTGCTGCTGGCCAATGTGGGCGAGGAGACAGCGCTGCTGCGCCGCAGCCACCGCGACGCCGGCTTCTTCGTGCTGCTGGCGCCGGACGTGCCGGCCGTGCTGCTGGAGATGGGCTTCATCACCAATCCCGACGACGAGGCGTTCCTGACCAGCAAGGCCAGCCGCGCCCGCCTGGTCGACGCGGTCGGCGACTCCATCGAGGCCTATTTCTCGGCGGACGTCCGCAAGTCCTGACCGAAAGGTCCGCTTCCCCTTTCGCGCGTCGCGCTCTAATCACAGAGGCGAACGTTCGCGCCGTGCGCCGGACGATCAGAGTCTAGGTGTGCGGCGGGCGAGGGCGTCCGCCTCGACGGAGGTCGCGTGGATCTGAAACCCAGCGAACGATGGATGGCCATCGCGGGCGTGGCGGTGCTGTCGCTCATCGCCGTCGCGGGATTCGCGATCGCGATCTACGCGGCCTGGCTTTTTCACGACATGCCCGACGCCGGTGAGCTGCAGGACTATCGTCCGCCGACCGCCACGCGCGTCTATGCCTGGGACGGCACCCTGATCGGCGAATACTCCAAGGAGCGCCGGATCTTCATCCCCTACGACCAGATCCCGCCGCAACTGGCCCAGGCCTTCCTGGCGGCCGAGGACCGCAACTTCTTCACCCACGGCGGCGTCGATGTCGGCGGCCTGTCGCGCGCGATGATCAAGAACGTCGGCAACGCCATCCGCGGCAAGCGGCTCGAGGGCGGCTCGACCATCACCCAGCAGGTCGCCAAGAACGTCCTGCTGACCAGCGACGCCACGGTCGGCCGCAAGTTCAAGGAAGCGATCCTGGCCAGCCGGCTGGAGCAGTCGCTGACCAAGCAGCAGATCCTTGAGCTGTATCTTAACGAAATCTGGCTGGGCTATCGCTCGTTCGGCGTCGGCGCGGCGGCCTACAACTATTTCGGCAAGTCGCTGCCGGACCTGACCCTGGCCCAGTGCGCCTATCTGGCCTCGCTGCCCAAGGGGCCGGACAACTACCACCCCATCCGCAACAAGGCCAAGGCGATGGCCCGCCGCAACTGGGTGTTGGGCCAGATGGCCGAGCAGGGCTGGATCACCAAGGCCCAAGCCCAGCAGGCCATGGCCGAAGACCTGGTCGTCCAGGCCGCGCCGAAGCGCGCCGCCTATCGCGACGCCGACTATTTCGTCGAGGAGGTGCGCCAGCGCGGCATGGCCACGCTCGGCCCCCGCCTGAACGAGGGCGGCTACTACATGCGCACGACTCTGGACCCGCGCTTGCAGACCGCCGCCCGGGCGTCGCTGATGGATGGCCTGGAGCGCTATGACCGCCGCCACGGGTGGCGCGGGGCCTGGGGACACGTCGAGTCCACGGACCTCAACTGGGAAAAGACCGCGCTGGCCAAGCCGATCCCGTCCGAGCGGAGCGCTTGGCGTCCGGCCCTGGTCACCTCGAACGGCGGCCAGGTGCGTCTGGTCAAGGGTGAAGGCGAGGGCCAGATCGTCGGCGAGGATGTGACCTGGGCCAAGGCCGGCAAAGGCTTGAAGGCCGGTGATCTCGTCTTCGTCGAAAAGGCCGCGAGCGGCGGCTATCGCCTGCGCCAGGTCCCGGCGGTCAACGGCGCCCTGGTGGCGATGGAGCCCTATACCGGTCGGATCGTGGCCCTGGTGGGCGGCTACAGCTATTCGCTGTCGAACTTCAACCGCGCCACCCAGGCCCAACGCCAGCCGGGCTCGTCGTTCAAGCCGTTCGTCTACGCCACGGCCCTGGAGAACGGCTACACGCCCGCCAGCGTGGTGGTCGACGCGCCGATCACCCTGAAGGGCGCCAACGGCCAGGACTGGAGCCCGGAGAACTACCACAAGGAGTTCTACGGGGCTCAGCCGCTGCGCAAGGGCCTGGAGCAGTCGATCAACGCCATGACCGTGCGCCTGGCCCAGGGCGTCGGCATGAAGAAGATCGTCGACTTCGCCAAGCGCGCCGGCGTCGTCAAGGACATGGACCCGGTGCTCGCCATGGCCCTGGGGGCGGGGGAGACCACGCCGTTCAAGCTGACCGCCGCCTATGCGCCGTTCGTCAACGGCGGCCGCCGGGTCGAGCCGCACCTGATCGAGCTGGTTCAGGACCGCGAGGGCAAGGTCATCTTCCGCGCCGACAAGCGCGACTGCGAGCGCTGCAACGCCGGCTTCAACGGCGACGAGAGCCCGCGCTTCGCCGCGCCGGGCGACCAGATCATGGACCCGGTCACCGCCTACCAGATCACCTCGATGCTGCAGGGCGTGGTCCAGCGCGGCACCGCCGCGGCCGTCAGCTCGCTGGGCCGTCCGCTGGCCGGCAAGACCGGCACGACCAACGAGTACCGCAGCGCCTGGTTCGTCGGCTATTCGCCCAACCTGATCGTCGGCGTGTTCTTCGGCTTCGACGACAACCGCTCGCTGGGCGAGGGGGAAACCGGCGCGGCCGGCCCGGTGCCGGTGTTCATGGACTTCATGAAGGTCGCGCTGGAGGGCCAGCCGGTGGTCGACTTCAAGCCGCCGAAGAACGCCAAGTTCGCGCTGGTGCGCGGCGTGCGCGAGGCCTTCCGCCCGGGCACCGAGCCCAAGGTCGAGGTCGCGCCGATCGGGCCGATCCCTTACAACGAGCTGACGCCCGGCCTGCCGCCCGTTCCGCAGCCGCAGGCCCAGCCCGGCAAGCCGCCGCAAAAGGTCGATCCGCTCAGCGGCCTCTATTGATGTCATTGCGCGGGGAGGCGACGCGGGTTATCTCCCGCGCCCTTCAACACTGTCACGGAGTTACGTGATGCGACCGGATGTCGAGGCCGCCGCGGCCGACATCGAGCAGTCCGTGGGACTGCTCAGGAGGCGTCTTTGACTGGGACGTCGCTCTCCGAAAGCTCGATGAGCTGAACGCCCGGGTCGAGGACCCGACCCTGTGGGACCGTCCGTCCGAAGCCCAGGCCGTCTCGCGTGAGCGCGCCAACCTCGCCGCCAAGGTCGAGGCGGTGCAGTCGATCGAGCGCGACCTCAAGGACGCCGTCGAATACGCCGAGCTGGCGGACATGGAAGGCGACGAGGAGTCGCTGAACGACGCCCGCGCCCAGCTGAAGGTCCTGAAGGACCGCGCCGGCCGCGCCGAGCTCGAGGCTCTGCTGTCCGGCGAGGCCGACGGCAACGACGCCTATATCGAAATCAACTCCGGCGCCGGCGGCACCGAGTCCTGCGACTGGGCCGGGATCCTGCTGCGCATGTACACCCGCTGGGCCAACGCCCACGGCATGCAGACCGAGCTGATCGAAGAGACCGACGGCGACCAGGCCGGCATCAAGTCGGCCACGCTGCTGGTCAAGGGCCCCAACGCCTATGGCTGGCTGAAGACCGAGGCCGGGGTGCACCGCCTGGTGCGCATCAGCCCCTACGATAGCAGCGCCCGTCGCCACACCTCGTTCGCCTCGGCCTGGGTCTATCCGGTGGTCGACGATACGATCGAGATCGAGATCAATCCGGCCGACGTTCGCACCGACACCTACCGCGCCTCGGGCGCTGGCGGTCAGCACATCAACAAGACCGACTCGGCTGTGCGCCTGACGCACATCCCGACCGGCATCGCGGTGGCCTGCCAGGCCGGCCGTTCGCAGCACCAGAACCGCGAAGAGGCCTGGAAGATGCTGCGCGCGCGCCTCTACGAGGCCGAACTGCAAAAGCGCGAGGCCGCCCAGCAGGCGCTGGAAGACCAGAAGACCGACATCGGCTGGGGGCACCAGATCCGCAGCTACGTCCTGCAGCCCTACCAGATGGTCAAGGATCTGCGGACCAACGTCGAGACGTCCGACACCCAAGGCGTGCTGGACGGCGACCTCGACGCGTTCATGGGCGCGGCCCTGGCCCAGCGGGTCGGCGCCACGCGCGACGCGGCCGAGGCTTAAGGCTCTAGTCCCGCTGGCGTCGCCAAGGCGTCAGCGGGACATAGGTCGCCGGCTCGGTGGGACCCTGGCGGCTCACGGAAATCAGACCCCGTCTTTTCAAGGTTTCGACGGCGTTCTGCACGGTCCGCCGCGACTGGCCCGTGCGTTCGGCCAGTTCCGCGTGGCTGAAGCTGGCGCGGCCGTCGGCGTGGGCGGCCACGATCGCTAGATAGGCCAGGAAAGCCGAGGGCTGATGGTCGTGGCCGACCAGGTCCGCCATCAGCGTGTCCAGGACGTATCGGTCCAACCGGTAGCTCTGAGCATCCATTGCTATAGCAGTAGCTGCACGTCTTCACCGGCGCAAGGCGGCCGCGCTACGCCCATCCCACCGAAAGCCTAGAGGAGAGGGTGGGCCGTGAGCGTGATCAGCAAGGTGAAGTTCGTTGGCGTCCCGGTCAGCGACCAGGACCGGGCCTTGGCGTTCTGGACGGGGAAGGTCGGCCTGCGGGTCGCCACCGACCAGCCGATGGGCGCGCAGCGCTGGATCGAGCTGTCGATCCCGGGCGCGGAGACGGGCATCGTGCTGTTCACGCCCGAAGGTCACGAAGACCGGATTGGCACCTTCTTCAACGGCTCGCTGGCCTGCGACGACGTCGAGCACGCCTATCGCAAGCTGACCGAGAAGGGCGTCGAGTTTGAAGGGCCGCCGCAGAAGCAGCCCTGGGGGACCTTCGCCAAGTTCAAGGATCCCGACGGCAACACCTTCGTGCTGAGCAGCCGGTGAGCCTGGAGCAGACCTAGCCGACCGTCTCGGCCGTCAGGGCCAGGACTTCCGGCTCCGGCGTCGGCTGGATCGGGGCGGGCGGGCGCTGGAACTTCAGGCTGCGGCCCTGGAAGTAGGCGCCCGACTCCATCGACAGCTGCTCGTGGGTGATGTCGCCGTCGACATAGGCGGTGCCATACAGGCGAACCTGCTTGGCGGTGATCGAGCCGACGATGCGACCGCGCACTTCGACGAGGTCGGCCTGGACCGCCCCTTCGACATGGCCCGTTTCGCCGACGCTGAGGCGCGCCACGCGGATGTCGCCGCGCAGGATGCCGTCCAGTTGCAGCTCGCCCTCGCCCTCGATGGAGCCCTCGATCGTGAGGTCGGCGGACAGCAGCGAGGCCACCTTAGGCGTCGCGCGTCGCGCGGGGTCGGCGGGGTTGTTGGACGGCAGGCTCGCCGGCGCCTCGGCGCGGCCGGCGGCTTTTGGGCCCGACTTAGCTTGTTTGCTGAACATACTCACCAGCCCTCAAGAAGCGGTTGGGGTTCTGGGCCTTGCCATTGACCCAGACTTCGTAATGCAGGTGCGGACCGGTCGAGCGGCCGGTCGAGCCCATCGCGCCGACGCGCGAGCCGATCGTCACCCGCTGGCCGACGCGGACGCCGATGGAGGACAGGTGCGCATAGCGGGTCTTGAAGCCGCCGCCATGGTCGACCTCGACCGTGTTGCCGTAACCGGCGCGCACGCCGGTGAACGATACGACGCCCGGCGCGGTGGCCATGATCGGCGTACGCATGGCTCCCGGGAAGTCGAGGCCGGAGTGGAACGCCGGGCGGTGCGTGAACGGATCGAAGCGGACGCCGTAGCTGGACGACAGCGCCGGATTGTCCGTCGGCTTGTAGAAGGGCAGCTTCTTCACCGCCGCGCCTAGGCTGCGCATGTCCGACATGTCGTTGGCGGCGTGCTGGATGCGGCTGGCGAACTCCTCGTCGACGTCGAGGACGGCGGCCAGGGCGCGCGGGTCCTTGGCCTCGATCAGCGGACCGCCCAGCGAGACGCCGCGGCCGGTGAACGAGCTGGCGTCGAGGCCGGCCATGCGCATGGCCAGGCGCAGGCGCTCGGCCCGGCTCTTGGCGAAGCCT
>JAYRLX010000578.1:0-1636 GCA_041905125.1 Caulobacter sp.
GACGGTGCTGACCAGGATTTTCAGGTCGAACAGGAACGAGCGCCGGCGCAGGTACTCGGCGTCCAGCGCCACCTTGTCCGGAATGGCCAGCTCGTCGCGGCCGTTGATCTGCGCCCAGCCGGTCACGCCCGGCCGCAGGACATCGACCCCGGCCGCCTTGCGCGCGGCGATCAGGTCGTCCTGATTGAACAGCGCCGGGCGCGGCCCGACCAGGCTCATATGCCCGACCAGCACGCTCCACAGCTGGGGCAGCTCATCCAGGCTCAGCTTGCGCATCATTGGTCCAACGGGCGTCAGCCAGCGATCGGGATCGTCGAGCAGATGGGTCGCGACCTCGGGCGTGTCGATCCGCATGGTGCGGAACTTGGGCATCGGAAACAGGGACGAGCCCTTCCCTACCCGCTGCGACCAGTAGAGGCCCGGACCAGGGGACGTCAGGCGCACCAGCAACCACAGCGCCAGCATCGGCGCGGCCAGCAAGATCAGGCCGACCGCCGAGGCCAGCAGGTCAAACGCGCGCTTCAAGTCGAATGTCCGAAATTAGCCGAGGTCGCCGCTGGCGGCGTCGAGCAGCAGATAGGCCCGCCCGGCGTCCGAGGACAACAGCGCCGCCATCAGGAAGCCCTCGCGATCCTGCCCGGCCGCTTCCTCGACCATGCCGGCGTAGCGCTTGATGAAGCGCTCGGCGTTGCCCTTCAGGGTCGAGTCAGAGAACAGGCGGCGGACCAGGCGGCGGATGGCGGCCGGCGCCAGGCGCTTGACCACTTCCCGAGCGCCGCCAGCGTCGCCCGTCTGCAAGGCGGCGGCGATCTCGTCGATGCGCGGACGGGGCAGCAGCGCGTGCGGGTCGATGCCCATGGCGGTGATCTCGGCCGCCAGCTTCTCGCCCAGGGCGGCGTCGCCCGGCGAGCTGTTCTCGATCCCGGACAGCAGGTTGCGCCAGCTCCAGCCGCCTTGCCCTTCGCCATCGTCGGCGGGAGGCGCGGCCTTGCGGGTGCTGGCCTTCTCGAAGACCGAGCGGAACTCCTCGTCCGTCGCGGTCGGCGTCAAGCGCAGGCGGCGACGATCGTTCGGGGCGTCCCCTTCGTCGTCGAACTCCGCCATCGGCAGAGGCTGCGGCTGAGACGGCTTGGCGGCCGCTGGGGGCGGCGGAGGCGCGGCGCGGCCCTTGGCGGCGGACGATGACGCGGCGCGCGCCGCAACGGTCGACACGCCCGCCGCGGTCACAGCGCCAGCCGCCTCGCTGAGCATCTCGTAATTGCGGCGCACGCGCTCCTGGAACGCTTGATCGATCGCGGCGGTCTCGTCGGCCGTCCGCCGCACGGCGTTCATCAGCTGCTCGACGCCCTGCTCGATCGACACGCGAACCTCGGCGGCCTTCATCAGGGCTTCGGACGGCAGTTCGGCGGTGCGCTTGCCGATCTCCGACAGCATCGCCTCCAGCTCGTCGAGCGTACCGCGCGCGGCCTGCACCGAGTCGGCCAGCTTCTGGGACGTCCGGGCGCCAGCCTGTTCGACCATCTGGGCGGAGTGCTCGATGATGTCGCGCGCCTCGTCCATGCGGGCCTCGAACACCGCGTCGGCTTTCTGGCCGGCGGCGAAGGCGATCTCGTTGAGCTGGTCGACGCGGCTGCGG
>JAYRLX010000144.1:0-9122 GCA_041905125.1 Caulobacter sp.
ATATCGGCAGCGCCCACGCGCGCCTTCGCGCGGCCCGCGCCCGCGACGACGCCGCGCTGGCGGCCTACGACAAGGCCGTGCTTCTGGCGTTGGAGGACCTGGAGAACGCCCTCGTGTCCTATCGCCAGCAGCAGGCGCAGCTGAAGAGCCTGGCCGACCAGGCCGCCGCCTCGCGCCGCGCGGCCGAGCTGGCCCGCATCCAGTACCGCGAAGGCGGCATCGACTTCCTCGTGCTGCTGGACGCCGAGCGCACCCTGCTGGCCGCCGAGGACGCCCTGACGGTCGCCGAGACTGGCGTCAACACCGACGTCGTGGCGATCTACAAGGCCCTGGGCGGCGGCTGGACAGGCTGATCAGAACCAGCCCGCCTCGCGCAGCGCCTTGGCGTAGGCGCGGCTGACCGGCGCCTCGACGCCGCCTTTCAGGGAGAGGACCGCTCGGCCGTCGCCGCGCCGGGCGTCCTCGACCGCGCCCTTGGCCACCCACCAGGAGCGGTGGGTCTGGGCGCCTTCGATGCCTTCGAGCTCGGCGATGGCGTCGGACAGGCGCATCAGGATCAGGTCCTGGCCGCGCGAGGTGTGCAGGCGCAGATAGTGGTCCTGCGCCTCGACGGCGTAGAGGTCCGCGCCGCGCAGCTTGGGCGGCAGGCGGTCGAGGAAACGCGGGGCGGGCGCGCCGGTCGGGGCGGCGTGGGTCTCGATCGGCCGGCGCTGGACCAGGAAGTTCAGGGCGGTCATGCCCACCGTCACGATGCCCACGGGCAGCAGGTAGCGCGGCAGGGTGTCGAGCCTGAACCCGCGATTGAACATCGCCTCGCTGACGAACCAGACCACGCCCGTGAACGGCAGGGTGACCAGGACCACCGTCATCAGGCCGTAGAGCCATGGGTGATTGTCGGCGCGACCTTCGCGTCCGATCAGTTGGGTGACGCCCGTGCCGACCACGGCCCCGGCCAGGCAGAGACCGACCCAATAGGCCAGGCGCGTGAGCAAGGGCGCCTGGTACGAGCCTAGAGCGCCGATTAGCGCCAGGAACACCCCGGCCCCGCCCGACACCAGATAGCCGCGCATCGCGTCCCGTCCGAACAGCGCCGTTCGCGAAGCGTGAATGGCGTCGGCCAGCCGCTCACGAACCGAGGGCGGCGATTGACGCAAAGACGATTGAGACACGAGGCCGCCCATTCCAACACCGATGTCGACGGCGAGGCGATCGGTCGCCCCGCTCGAACCGGGAGTGAAGGAAGATGGATGCGAAGGCCAAGTCAATCGGTCGCCTGGTCCTCGGCGACGACGCCCTGAGGAACGCGATCCTGGGCGTGGTGCTGGCGGTCCTGATCGTGGTGGTCGCCGGACCGAAGATGTTCACCGGCATGGGCGCGTTCCTGGTCGAACGCGGCGTTCATCCGCACGCGCCGAACCTGTCGCTGCTGGCGGCCCAGCCCCTGGCCATCAAGCTTCACCTCACCGCCGCCGTGACCGCCCTGCTGATCGGGATCGCCCTGATGATGCGGGTGAAGGGGACCGGCCTGCACAAGACCCTGGGCTGGACCTGGGTGATCGCCATGGGCGTCACCGCCGTCAGCTCGCTGTTCATCCGCCAGCTGAACCACGGCCACTTCAGCTTCATCCACCTGCTGTCCGGCTGGACGATCGTCGGCCTGCCCGGCGCGGTCTACGCGATCAAGCGCGGCAAGGTCGCGACCCACCGCAAGGCGATGACCGGCATGTTCGTCGGCGGCCTGCTGCTGGCCGGCCTGTTCGCCTTCATCCCCGGCCGCCTGCTCTGGGCGATGGTCCTGGGCTGAGCCCGCCTTTCCTCTCATCACATCGAACCCCAAGGACTCTCGACATGACCCTCTCAAAGACCCTGCTCGCCGGCCTCGCCTTCGCCGCCCTGGCGCTCGCCCCCGCCGCTCGCGCCCAGGAGGCGCTGGGCGACCTGACCCTGAGTTTCCCGGGCCTCGCCACCAAGTCCGGCAAGGTGATGATCGCGGTCTACGACAGCGCCCAAGGCTGGGCCGCCGGCAAGGCGGTGCGGGTCGCCGTCGCCAACGCCTCGGACGCCGAGCCCAGCGCCAAGATCCCCGCCCTGCCGGTCGGGACCTATGCGGTGCGCGTGTTCCAGGATGTCGATGGCGACGGCAAGATGGGCCGCAATCCCTTCGGCATGCCGACCGAGCCGTACGGCTTCTCGCGCGACGCCATGGGCGCCATGGGCCCGCCGACCTTCGACGACGCCGCCTTCCAGGTGAAGGCCGGCGCCAACGTCCAGACGCTGCATCTGCACTAGGGGAGGGGACCATGAACCGACGCGATATCCTGCGCGGCGCGGCCCTGATGGGCGGGGCCGCCCTGCTGACCCCCGAGGCGGTCTGGGCCGGCGCCGCCAACGCCGCGGCCGGCGATTGGGCCCTGGGCCTGGCCGACGTCGAGAGCGACGTCGCGCCGACCGGCATGACCCGACTGCACGGTCGCGCGCCCGCCGAGCTGAAGGGGACCTTGTTCCGCAATGGTCCGGCCAAGTTCAGCCGTCCCGGCGGCTCGGTCGGCCACTGGTTCGACGGCGACGGCATGGTCCGCAAGTTCCAGATCGCCGACGGCGAGGCGCGCATGGCCGCCCGCTTCGTCGACACGGTCAAGCGCCGCAACGACACCGCCGCCAACGCCGTGATCACGCCCGGCTACGGCACCGCCCCCGGACCGGGCGCGCGCCTGACCGGCCCCGACGACGCCAACGCCGCCAACACCTCGGTGATCATGGCCGGCGGCGAGCTCTGGGCCCTGTGGGAGGGCGGTTCGCCCACTGTGCTCGATCCGGCCAGCCTGGAGACGCGCGGCTTCAAGACCCTGCGGCCCGACCTCAAGGGCATGCCGTTCCTGGCCCACCCGCGCGTCCAGCCGGACGGGACGATCTGGAACCTCGGCCTGTCCGGCCGCCACGCCATCGTCTGGAAGCTGGCTCCCGACGGCGCGCTCCAGAAGGCCGAGATGATCGACCTGCCGCGCGCCAGCTACATGCATGACTTCACGGCGACGTCGCGCCATCTGGTGATCCTGCTCCAGCCTTGGGTGGCCGGTCGCTTCCAGATGCCGATCGCCACGGCGATGACCTGGAAGCCGGAGCTGGGCACCCAGGTTCTGGTCATCGACAAGGACGACCTCTCCAAGCGCCGCGTGTTCGACCTGCCGCCGTTCTTCTTCTTCCATCTGGGCGACGCCTGGGAGGAGCGCGACGGGACGATCCGCTTCGACGCCTGCATCGACGAGAGCCCCGTCGGCACCGCGCAGAACGCGGGGATGTTCCTGCGGGGCCAGCACGTGCCGGGGCCGCCGCCTCGGCGGGCTTTCATCACCCTGCGGGCGGACGGGCGGGCCGAGCTGGCCAAGGAGTCGATCACCGCCGAGTTCCCGCGCGGCGACCCGCGCTTCGCCGGAGAGGCCCGCCAGTACTCCGTCCACGTCACCAACGAGCAGCCCGATCGTCCGCTGTTCCAGGGCGTGGCGGTGCGCGACTGGAAGCGCGATCGCGAGCAGATCTACGGTTTTGGACCGCGCCACATGGTCGAGGAGATGGTCTTCGTCCCGCGTCCAGGTTCGAGCCAGGAACTGGACGGCTGGATCGTCGGCACGACGCTGAACCTCGACGCCAAGGCGACAGAGCTGCACGTCTTCGACGCGCGCCGCGTGGAGCTAGGTCCGATCGCCGCCTGGCGCGCGCCGGTGGCCCTGCCGGTGACCTTCCATGGGGTGTTCGTGCAAGCTTAGAGAACGCCGGTCCTTGCCAGGCCCGCCGGGTTGCGCCTATCCGGGGACGCAGCGCAACCAGGGCGGGCCCTTCCTCATGACCGCAGCCAAGCCCCCACCCAAGTCAGGGACCCGTCCCGGCGGGCGGGGCCGTCCGTCCAAGGCCAAGGGCCTGGACCTGAAGGAGACGATCCTCGACGCGGCCGAGGGCCTGTTCGCGCGCCACGGCTTCTATGGCGTCACCACGCGGCAGGTGGCGGCCGAGGCCGGCGTCGACACGGCGCTGATCCACTACTACTTCGGCGCCAAGCGCGAACTGTTCGACGCGGTCTTCCTGCGCCGGGCCGAGATCCTGAACCAGGCGCGCGAGGCGTCGATGGACGCCTATCTGCGAGACCATGGCGGCGCCATGACGGTCGAGGGCGTGATCGAGGCCTTTATCGACCCTCTGCTGCGCATCTCGCAGGACGGCGGTCCGGGCTGGAAAAGCTACTTCGCCCTCGTCGCCCAGGTGAACAACACCCCGGCCTGGGGCGGGGAGACCATGACCCGGTTCTTCGATCCGGTGGTCCACCGCCTGGTCGAGACGCTGAAGACCGTCCGGCCGCAGGCCGAGTATCGCGACCTCTACTGGTGCTACCAGTTCCTGACCGGCTCGATGATGCTGGCCCTGTCCGAGACCGGACGGATCGACTCGCTGTCGGAGGGCGAATGCCACTCCAGCGACCTGGAGGCGGTGCGGGCCCGGCTGTTCGCCTATTGCGCCGCCGGCTTCGAGGCGGTGATCGCCAAGGCTGGCGCGGCCTAGTTCTGTCTTCGGAACAACACACTTCGTCTATTTTCATCACTTGATGAAAAAAGGCTGGCGCACGGCGCCGGTTCGGGTGATGGTGTCGGCAATTCGCTGTTCGATGAATTGGCGAAACTCCCGAGCGCGCGTCCGCGAAGACGGACCGACCGGGACGGGCGGAAACGAGGGAGGGAAACCCATGACTTCGATGTGGAAGGCCGCATTGCTGGCGGGCGCGGCGTGGAGCGCCGTCGCGGGCGCGGCTTCGGCGCAGCAGGCTCCGGCCGCCGGCGACAGCGTCGGCGTCGAAGAGGTGGTCGTGACCGCCCGCCGGCGCGAAGAGAATCTCAAGGACGTGCCGGTCGCGGTCTCGGCCTTCTCGGCCGACAAGCTGGAGCGCGCTGGCGGCACCGACATCACCGTGCTGCAGCAGACGACGCCGAACATCACGGTGCAGACGGCGCGCGGTTCGAACTCGACCCTGATCAGCTATATCCGCGGCGTCGGCCAGCAGGACCCGCTGTGGGGCTATGAGCCCGGCGTCGGCCTGTACGTCGACGACGTCTACATCTACCGCCCGCAGGGCGCGGTGCTGGACATCTTCGACATCGAGCGCATCGAAGTGCTGCGCGGTCCGCAGGGCACGCTCTACGGCCGCAACACCATCGGCGGCGCGATCAAGTACGTCACCAAGCGCCTGGGCGACGAGGCCGGCGCCAAGGTCAAGGCGACCTACGGCAGCTTCAGCCAGACCGATGTGCTGGTCACGGCCCAGACCCCGATCGCCGACACCGGCCTGTCGGTCGGCGCCGCCTATGCGCTCTACAAGCGCGACGGCTACGGCAAGAACCTGACCACCGGCGCCGACCAGTACGACAAGGACGTTCACGCCTATCGCCTGAGCGCCGAGTACAAGCCGACCGAGGACCTGTTCTTCCGCCTGGCCTACGACCGGGTCGAGGACAACTCCAACCCCCGTCACGGCCACCGCGAGCTGCCGGCCCTGGTGGGCGGCTATCAGGTGCTGGACGTCTATGACACCCAAGCGGGCCTGGGCGACAAGAACCACGTCCTGACCAAGGGCGTGTCGCTGACCGGCCAGTGGAACGTCACCGACAAGGTCACGCTGAAGTCGATCACCGCCAACCGTCGCGGTCACACCGAGACCCTGATCGACTTCGACGGCACCCCGGCCCCGACCCTCGACGTCCCGGCCACGTACGACGACCGGTCGTTCTCGCAGGAACTGCAGGCCGTCTATGCGGACGACAACGTCCAGGGCGTCTTCGGCCTCTACTACATGAACAGCCAGGCCTCGGGCGAGTTCGACACCATCGCCGGCAACCTCGGCGTGTCGATCGCCGACGGCGGCAAGGTCAGCACCCAGAGCTTCGCGGCCTTCTTCGACTTCAGCGCCAACCTGACCGACAAGCTGAAGGTCTCGATGGGCGCCCGCGCCACCCGCGACGCCAAGCGCGCCAACGTGTTCCGCTTCTTCTACCTCGGCGCGACCCGGTCGCCCCACCAGGGCGGGACGCCGCGCGCGATCCTTCAGACGCGCACCAACTACAGCGCCGACAAGACCTTCGAGCAGTTCACCCCGCGCCTGTCGGTGTCGTACGAGCTGAACGACGACCTGACGACCTACGCCTCGTTCTCCAAGGGCTACAAGTCGGGCGGCTGGGACATGCGCGGCGACGCCTTCATCACCCCGCAGACGGTCAACGGCTACAAGCCCGAGGTCGTGAAGACCTACGAAGCCGGCCTGAAGGGCTTCGCCCTGGAGCGCCGCGTGTCGTTCTCGTCGGCGGTCTTCCTGTCGAAGTATACCGACCAGCAGGTCACGACCCAGGTCGTGGTGCCGTCGGGCATCGCCAGCTCGGTCGACAACGCCGGCGCCTCGACGCTGTACGGCGCCGAGTTCGAGGCGAACGCCAAGCTGAGCCGCAGCCTCTCGGCCAATGTCGCCCTGGGCTACATCCACGCCAAGTACGACACCTTCAGCCGCTTCGTGCCGGCTGGCGCGCCCAACCCGCTGAACCCGTCGCAGACGCTGGCGACCGGCCAGGTGATCAACGTCGCCGATCTCTACGGCTTCCAGAACACCCCGCAGTGGACCGGCAATGTCAGCCTGACCTGGCGCGGCGAACTGGCCGGCGGCGATATCGCCATCACCCCGATGGTCAGCTATCGCGACAAGTACCAGCAGTTCGAGCAGCCCCTGCCGGCCCTCGACCAGAAGGCCTTCACCCTGGTCGACCTGACCGCGATCTGGACCGCGCCGGGCGGCAAGTACAAGCTGGCCCTGACCGGCAAGAACCTGACCGACGAGCGTTATCGCACCGGCGGCTACAACTTCGCCGGGGCCACCTACAACAACTCGGTGATCGGCTTCTACGGCCCGCCGCGCACCATCGCCGGCTCGATCGAGGTGGCGTTCTAATCCTCTAGGCGAAAGCTGGGGCGGGGCTTGCTGCAACAAGCCCCGCCCGTTTTTTATGTAACCAGTGGCGTGAGCGGGGACGGGCGATGAGCGGCAACGGGAACGGGACGCCGGAGAAGGCGTCAGGATATCGCTATGTCGTCCTGGCCATGCTGGTGCTGGCCTACACCTTCAATTTCCTGGACCGGCAGATCCTCGGCATCCTGGCCAAGCCGATCAAGGACGAGTTCGGCCTGACCGACGCCCAGTTCGGCCTGATGGGCGGCCTGGCCTTCGCCCTGCTGTACACGACCCTGGCCATTCCGATCGCTTGGCTGGCCGACCGCTTCAGCCGCGTCTGGATCATGACGGCGGCTCTGACCCTGTGGAGCGGCTTCACCGCCCTGTGCGGCGCGGTCGGCAGCTTCGGTCATCTGTTCCTGGCCCGGATGGGCGTGGGCATCGGCGAGGCGGGCGGCGTCGCGCCGGCCTATTCGCTGATCTCGGACTATTTCCCGAAGCACCAGCGCGCGCGGGCGCTCGCGGCCTACGCCTTCGGCATCCCGCTGGGCACCGCGGCCGGAACCCTGGTGGGCGGCCTGCTGGCGGTCCACTACGGCTGGCGGACGGCCTTCATCGTGGTCGGCCTGCTGGGCGTGCTGCTGGCGCCGATGTTCCGCCTGATCGTGCGCGACCCGCCGCGCGGCGGCGCCGACCGCGCGCCCGGCGAGCCGGCCCCCGCTGCCGCCCCGGCCGCGCCGCTGGGCCAGGTCGCGCGGCTGCTGGCGGCCAAGCCCAGCTTCTGGCTGCTGTCGCTGGGCGCGGCCTCGTCGTCGGTCTGCGGCTACGGCGTCGCGGCCTGGCTGCCGTCGTTCTTCATGCGCAGCCTGGGCCTGACCCTGGCGCAGACCGCCTGGTACTATTCAGGCATCGCCTTCCTGGGCGGCGTCGTCGGCATCTGGCTGGGCGGCGCGATGGCCGACAAGCTGGGCGCGAAATCCAAGGCGGGCTATCCGCTGACCCCGGCCGTGGCGTTCCTGATCTCGGTGCCGTGCTTCCTGCTGGCGATGAACAGCGGCGCGCTGGTGGGCGGCCTGGGTCAGCAGGCGGCTCTGGCCGTCGCGTTCGTGATCTTCCTGATCCCCACGGGGCTCAACCTCACCTGGCTGGGGCCCATCACGGCGGCCGTCCAGCACCTGGCGCCCGCGCCGATGCGCACGACGGCCTCGGCCCTGTTCCTGCTGATCAACAACCTGCTCGGCATCGCCGTCGGGCTCTACTACTTCGGCAAGATCTCGGACGTGCTGAAGCCCGTCTTCGGCGCGGAGTCGCTGCGCTGGGCGATCTACACCGGGATGGGCTTCTACCTGCTGGCGGCGGTGCTCTTCTTCCTGGCCTCGCGACGCCTGGAACGCGACTGGGTCGACTAGGCGTCGCGGAGGTGGAGCGGCGGAAGGTCGCAAGCTTTCCACCGCCACGCTTCGGACAATTTCAGGTATCAAAGCCGCGACAAATCGCGAGCACCTGAATGACCCCCGACGACCGCCACATCTTTCACGACCCCACGGGCAAGCGTGAACGACGGGCAAAGCTGATCCTCGGGATCGTCATCTCGCTGATCGCCGCCCTGGTGGCGGGTTTCGTGGCGACCCTGGCCTTCGCGCCGCGCCTGCCGGACGCGCCGCTCAAGGACCCGCACGCCCTGACCGCCCTTCACCAGGAGACGCCGCGCAAGACCAAGCCCGTCACCGCCTGGAAGCGTGTTCCGCGCCCGAAGGCCGCGCCCAACGGCGCCGCCGCGCGGCCGCTGTCGGTCGGCTTCTATGTCGACTGGGACCAGGACAGCCGCGAGTCCCTGCGCCGCAACATCGACAAGCTGGACGTGGTCTCGCCGCAGTGGGTCGCGATCAAGGGCTCCGGCGGCGACATCGTCGTCACCGACGACCCGGAAGGCGCCGCGCGGATCGCCAACGCGCCCAACCACCCGGCCGTCCTGCCGCTGGTGCACAACTCGGCCAACGCCGCCTTCAACGGACCGCTGGGCGACGCCCTGCTGAGCGACCCCAAGGCGCGGACCAAGCTGATCGCCAATCTCAAGGACCTGGCCGCCCAGCGCGGCTACGGCGGCTATGTCTTCGACTTCGAGGCGCTGTCGGAGAAGGGCCTC
>JAYRLX010000145.1:0-2806 GCA_041905125.1 Caulobacter sp.
CGCGGCCAATCCCGCCCTTGGTGGCGTTGACTTCGCCGTGGCCCTGCGCCTTATCGGGGGCCGTGGCGGCGATGGCGTTGACCTGGGCGTTGATCTCCGCGACGCGGGCGATGATCCGTTGCAGGGCCTCGCGCGTGCGACCCACGCGCTCGACGCCGGCGCTGACCTGGTCGCCCGAGACGTTGATCAGGTCCTTGATCTCGCGAGCCGCGTCGGCCGAGCGCTGGGCCAGGGCCCGGACTTCCTGAGCCACGACCGCGAAGCCGCGGCCCGCTTCGCCCGCGCGAGCGGCCTCGACGCCGGCGTTCAGGGCCAGGAGGTTGGTCTGGAAGGCGATCTCGTCGATCACGCCGATGATCTTGCCGATCTGGCCCGACGAGGTCTCGATCTGAGTCATGGCCTCGACGGCCTCGCTGACCACCGGATCGGAGCGCTCGGCCTCCTGGCGGGCGGCGGCGGCGGCGGCGTTGGCCTGGTTGGCGCTTTCGGCGGTGTTCTGGACGGCGACGGTGATCTCGCCGAGGGCGGCCGTTGTCTGCACCAGGCTGGCGGCCTGATGCTCGGTGCGGCGCGCCAGTTCGTCCGAGGCGCGCGACATGTCGGCGACGCCGGCGGTCATGCTGGCGGCGTTGCCGGCGATCTCGCGCATGGCGGCCTGCAGACGGCTGAGCGCCTCGTTGAAGTCAGCGCGCAGGGGTTCGTAGCGGTCGGCGAAGGTCTGGGTCAGGCGCCAGGTGAGGTCGCCGCGCGACAGGTGAGCCAGGGCTTCGGCCAGTTCTTCGACGACCTGGGTCTGCTCGGCCTCCAGAGCGGCCTTCTGACGGGCCTGCTCGGCGTTGGCGGCGTCGCGGGCGGCGCGCTGGGCCTCGGCGTCAGCGTTGGCGGCGTCTGCGCGGGCGGCCGCGTCCAGGGCCTTGTCGGTGCGGGCGGTGACGGTGACGAACAGGCGCGAGACGCTGGCGGTCAGCCAGATCAGCGACCAGGCGGTCGCCAGGGTGACGCCGGCGCTGAAGGCGACGCGCAAGGGCGTGACGTCGCCGACCATCAGCAGATGAGGCGCGAACACGGCGCCGGCGATCTCGATGCCGATGATCGTGCCGGCGGCCACGGCCACCGCGCGCCAGTCGCCATAGGCCACCATCAGGGCCAGGGCGGCCAGATAGGCCATCCGGGCCTCGTGCTGGAGCGGGTGGCCCGCGAAGGCCGCGACGAACAGGCTGACCTGACCCATCAGGGTGACGGCGGCCGAAATCCGCTGAGCGGCGTTGTCGCGCCAGATGGCCCAGCCGCCGCAGCCGATCGCGGCGAGCAGCACCGAGCCGCCCGCCAGTGCCAGTGTGGATTTGCCGCCGGCGAACAGGCTGGCGGCGGGCGTGATCAGCACCAGAGCCGCGATGCAAGCGAGCACCAGATGCCCGCCCACTTTTCGTTGAGCTTCGATACTGTCGAACTCTATGAAGCTGCTCACCGAAGATACTCCACGCCCCAAACTGGGTGAAAATCGGTGATTGCGGTTAATCTAGAGTGACGACGAAGCGGACTTTCTGTCCGTACGACTACCTAAACCCATTCTGGGACCACATCCCGGGCCAGGATTTCGTCGTAGGTCGGGCGCTTGCGAATGACGGCGTACCGGTCGCCGTCCACCAGAACCTCGGGGACGAGGGGGCGGGTGTTGTATTCGCTGGCCATGGCGGCCCCGTAGGCGCCCGCCGACATGAAGGCCACCAGGTCGCCCGTCGTGAACGGCGGCAGGGCGCGATCCCGCGTAAACGTGTCGCCCGTCTCGCAGACCGGCCCGACCACATCATAGACGGTCTCGCCGCCACGCTGGATCACCGGGCGGATGTCGTGGAAGGCGTCGTACATGGCCGGTCGGATGAGATCGTTCATGGCCGCGTCGATGACCAGGAATTTGCGGCCTTCCGGTCGCTCGTGGACGTGCACCACCTCGCTGACCAGCACGCCGGCGTTGGCGGCGATCACGCGGCCCGGCTCGAAGGCCAGGGTCACCGGCAGGCCTTGGGTGACCTCGCCGACCATCGCGGCGAATTCAGCGGGCGAGGGCGGCTCGGGGCTGTTGAAGTATGGCACGCCCAGGCCGCCGCCCAAGTCGAGGCGCTCGATCGAAAGGCCTTCGCCCAGTAGCTGCTCGACCAGGCCCCGCATCTTGGTGAAAGCCGCGCGCATGGGTTCCAGGTCGGTGATCTGGCTGCCGATGTGACAAGCCACGCCGACCGGCTCGAGGCTGGAGTTGTTGCTGGCGTTCGCGTAGAGACGCGCGGCCTCGGCGAACGAGACGCCGAACTTGTTCTCGGACTTGCCGGTGGCGATCTTGGCGTGGCCGCCGGCCGCGACGTCCGGATTGACCCGGAAGGCGACCTTGGCCTTCACGCCCATATTCGCGGCGACCTGGGCGATCAGGTCGAGCTCGGGCTCGGACTCGACATTGATCTCGGCGACGCCGACGGACAGGGCGAAGGCGATCTCGCGGCGGGTCTTGCCGACGCCTGAGAAGACGATCCGCTCCCCCGGGATCCCGGCCGCCAAGGCGCGACGGATCTCGCCCTCCGAAACGGTGTCGGCGCCGGCGCCGAGATCACCCAGCACCTTGAGCACCGCGACGTTGGAATTGGCCTTCACCGCGTAGGCGATCAGCGGATCGACGACGCCGGCCACGGCCAGCGCATCGCGGAAAACCGTAAAGTGCCGTTCCAGCGTGGCGCGGGAATAGACGTAGACCGGCGTGCCGACCTCGGCCGCGATCTGCGCCAGGGGAACGCCCTCGCAGGCCAGGCCCTCGGGG
>JAYRLX010000145.1:2816-9036 GCA_041905125.1 Caulobacter sp.
TTCAACGCGAGGTCCTAGTTGGGCGTGGCGCCGGGGAAGCCGGCGGCGGACGGACCGCCGAACGGATCCTTGGTGCCGGGCAGCGGCGCGGCGCGGATGGTGCGGTTGCTGGAGGCCGGGTCGCGGATTTCCTGCGTGCCGCCGGCGCGGGCCGGCTGGTTCGCCTGGGCCGAGGCGGCGCGGCGCTCGGCCTCCCAGGCGGCCTTCTTGGCCGGATCCCACAGCGGCGCGGGACGTTCGAGCGCGCCCTGCTTGCCGCAGGCGGCGGCCGTCGCGGCCAGGGCCGCCAGGGTCAGAACGGTCAGGGTGCGGCGCACGGTCATGCCAGAACTTCCTTCCAACGCGCGATCTGGGCGCGGACCTGGGCGGGGGCGGTCCCACCATAGCTCATGCGGCTGGCCGCCGAGGCGGCCGGGGTCAGGACAGCGTAGACGTCCTGGGTGATCCGAGCCTCGATCGCCTGGAACTGCTCCAAGGTAAGATCGGCCAGATCGACGCCAAGACCCTCGGCGGTCTTCACCGCCGAACCTGTCACGTGGTGCGCGTCGCGGAAAGGCATGTTCAGCGTCCGCACCAGCCAATCGGCCAGGTCGGTGGCGGTCGAGAAACCGGCGCCGGCCGCCTTGGCCATGTTTTCGGTGTTCGGCGTGAGGTCGGCGACCATGCCGGCCATGGCCAGCAGGGCCAGCTCCAGGGCGTCGAAAGCCTCGAAGGTCGGGACCTTGTCCTCCTGCATGTCCTTCGAATAGGCCAGCGGCAGGCCCTTCATAACCACCGTGAGGGTGGTCAGTGAGCCCAGGATCCGGCCGACCTTGGCGCGGATCAGCTCCGCCGCGTCCGGGTTCTTCTTCTGCGGCATGATCGAGCTGCCGGTCGTGAAGGCGTCGGTCAGCTTGATGAAGCCGAACATCGGCGTCGTCCACAGCACGATCTCCTCGGCCAGGCGCGACAGGTGCGTGGCGGTGATCGAGGCGGCCGACAGGGCCTCCAGGGCGAAGTCGCGCGAGGAGACGCTGTCCAGCGAATTGGCGGTCGGACGGTCGAAGCCCAACGCCGCCGCCGTCTGGTGGCGGTCGATCGGAAAGGGCGAGCCGGCCAGGGCCGCCGCGCCCAGCGGGCACTCGTTCATTCGCGCGCGGGCGTCGCGAAAGCGCGAGGCGTCGCGGCCGAACATCTCGACATAGGCCATCAGGTGGTGGCCGAAGGTCACCGGCTGGGCCGGCTGCAGGTGGGTGAAGCCCGGCATCAGCGCGTCGGCATAGGCTTCGGCTTGAGCGATCAGAGCTTTCTGCAGCGCCTCCAGTTGACCCACCGAGCGGTCGCAGGCGTCGCGGACCCACAGGCGGAAGTCGACGGCGACCTGGTCGTTACGCGAGCGGGCGGTGTGCAGCCGGCCGGCCGTCGGGCCGATCAGCTCGCGCAGACGCGCCTCGATGTTCATGTGGATGTCTTCGTACTCGTCGCGGAACGGGAAGGCCCCCGCGGCGATCTCGCCCTCGATGGCGTCGAGGCCTTTGAGAATTTCCTCGCCGTCGGCGCTTGCAATCACACCTTGGCTGATCAACATCCGCGCGTGGGCGCGGGAGCCCGCCAGGTCCTGCGCCCACAGGCGCTTGTCGAAGCCGATGGAGACGTTGATCGCCTGCATCAGTTCCGCGGGCTTGGCCGAGAAGCGACCGCCCCACATGGCTTGGCCCTGGCCCTTGGCGGCCTGGGGCGTATCGGAGGCGTTGTCGGTCATATGAGCGAAGTCCAGTCGGGTCAGAACGAGCCGGGCGCTGCGAAGCGCAATCCCTTGAGGCTGGCGCTGGCGGGCGTCCTCCTCTTGGGCGTGGCGGCGGTTCTATACGTCATCGTCGCTGCTTCGTTCAAACCCCATGGTCCCGCCGACCTCACAGAATTCAAGAAGGGCACGCTTGCAAAGCTGGACGTGCCCGCCAGCCCCCGCGCCGCGCCGGCCACGGTGTTCACCAGCCTGGACGGAAAGCCCGCGACCCTGGCCGACTTCAAGGGCCGGGTCGTGGTCATGAACCTGTGGGCCACCTGGTGCGCGCCGTGCAAGGCCGAGATGCCGACCCTAGCCAAGCTGCAGGCCGCCTATGCGACCCAGCCGCTCACCGTCCTGCCGATCAGCGTCGACCGCGACAGCGACCTGAACCTCGTCCAGGCCGAAATGGCCGCGAACCCGCCGCTGAAAACCTATCGTGATCCGTCCTACAAGCTGTCCTTCGACCTGGAGCCGCGCGCGGCGGGCTATCCCACCACGGTGATCTATGACCGCGAGGGCCGGGAGCGAGCCCGGCTGGCCGGGCCCGCCGACTGGTCGGCGCCCGAGGTCCGGGCGCTGGTCGAGAAGCTGCTGTCCGAGAAGTGATCGATCCGGCGATTCTCGAACCGCTGGCCGACGACGCCTGGCCGGCGCGCGAGCGCCAGAGGCTGGGCGGCTGGCGGCTGAACGCCTCGTCCGGCTACTCGATGCGGATCAACGCCTGTTGGCCGCTGGCGGCGCCCGATCGTGATCCTGAGGCGGCCATCGACGCGGTCGAGGCCTGGTACGCTTCGCGTGGCCTGCCGCCACGCTTCAAGCTGACCGACGGCGTTTTCGCGCCGGCGGACCTCGCCGACCGTCTCGCCGCGCGAGGCTACCGCCAGAGCAAGGACACCGTCGTGATGGTCGGCCCGACGGGCGGGGAGGGTAACCTCTCCGTGGCGATCTCGTCCGCACCGGACGAGACCTTCGAGGCGGTGTTCACCGCATCGGCCGGCGATCCGGAGGACGGTCGCGAGCGGATCGAGGCCCTGGGCCGGATGCCGCCCCCCGCCTGCTTCGCTCGGCTGGACCTCGACGGCGCGCCGGCGGCGATCGGCGTCGCGGCGCTAGGCGGCGGCTTTGCGGGCGTCTTCGGCATGCGCACGGTTCCGGCGCATCGTCGCAAGGGCCTGGCGCGACGGGTGCTGCTGACCCTGCTGGCCGAGGCGCGCCGACAGGGCGTCGATCGCGCCTGGCTGCAGGTCGAGGCCGACAACGCGCCGGCCATCGCGCTCTACGCCGCCGAGGGTTTCGAGCCCGCCTATCGCTATCGCTACTGGAGCCGCTGACCAGCGTTGGCCGCCGCGCCTGACAGCCGAACCAACGGCACTTGTAGACAAGTTTACAAAACAAACAAGTTGGTCCACTGTGCTCTCCACCCAACCAGGAGGGCCAGTCATGCACGCGCCGCTCAAGACCTTGGAAAGTTCGCCTCAAGGTGGCGACAGCGGGCGGAACGCGCCGATAGGCGCGCTGCGCGCCTTCGTCACCCTGCTGGTCGTCGCCCACCACACGGTGCTGATCTACAATCCGTACGCGCCGCCGCCGAAGGCGTTCGACGCCCAGCCGATCCTGTGGACGGTCTTTCCCGTTGTAGACTCACAGAGCTTCGCACCATTCGCCCTGCTGACTCTGGTCAACGACCTGTTCTTCATGTCGCTGATGTTCTTCATCTCCGGCGTCTTCGTCGCCGGCGGTCTGAGGGAAAAAGGGGCCGGGGGCTTTCTGAGGGCGCGGGCGCTGAGGCTGGGCGTCCCGTTCGTGACCGGCGTCGCGCTGCTGGCGCCTCTGGCCTATTTTCCCGCATGGCTGCAGTCGGGCGGCGCTCCATCCTTGTCGGCTTTCGCCGAGGCTTGGGTGCATCTGCCGTTTTGGCCCGGCGGCCCGGCCTGGTTCCTGTGGGTCCTGCTCGCGTTCGGCGCGATCATCGCCGGAGTCTATGCGCTGTTCCCGGGCGTCGTGGACGAATTGGGCGTCATGGCCGGTGGGGCTGATCGCAAGCCCGCCCGGTTCTTCTGGGGCCTCGTCGCCGCCAGCGCCCTGGCGTATCTGCCGCTCGTGATGACCACGCCGTTCGGCCACTGGACCCTAGTCGGTCCGTTCGCCGTCCAGACCGCACGGATCGGCCACTACTTCGTGTATTTCCTGGCGGGGATCGCGGTCGGCGCAGCGGGGGTGGGGCAGGGGCTGACCGACCCGGTCGGCAAGCTCTCGCGACGCTGGTGGGTTTGGTGTTTGGCGCCGATCCCGCCAATCGTCGCGACTCTGATCGTATTGGGTATGGCGTTCTCGCCCAATCCACCCCCCAAGGCGGCGCTGGATTTCGCCGGCGGCCTGAGCTTCGTGCTCGCCTGCGCGGCGCTGTCGTTCGCGGCCCTGGCGGTGGCCCTGCGGTTCGTGCGTCGCATGGGGCCGATCGGCGGCAGCCTTCAGGCCAACGCCTACGGCCTTTATCTGACCCACTATGCTTTCGTTTCGTGGCTGGCCTGGCTGATGTTGCCCCAAACCTGGGGCGGCTTCGTGAAGGGCGTTCTCGTCTTCGCCGGCGCTGTGTCGTTGGGTTGGCTGATGACAATGGCCCTGCGACGCATGCCGCTGTTGGGGCGAATCCTGTGAGCCGTCATGATGTCCCAGAAGGAAGCGGCATGAACGACGAACTGAAGAGGGTCCGCGACGATCTGGCGTTTCTGCGCGCCATCGCCGAGGGGGGCGGCGAGCGCGGCGGCCTCGGCGCGCCCGGCGCGGCGCTGTATGGCGCGGCGGGCCTGCTCTATGGCGTCCAGACCTTGGGGCATTTTGGCCAGGTGAAGGGTGTGCTGGTCATGTCCGCCCTGGGAAACCTGCTGCTAGCTTGGCTGCCGACGGCTATTTTCGCGATCCTGATGACCGTAGTAATCGTCATCGACCGCAAGCGACCGCAGATCGGCGCCAGCAATCGTGCGGTCAACGCGGCGTTCTCGGCGACGGGGCTCGCCAACCTCGCCCTGATCGTGGTCTTCGCGGCGGCGGCGGTCCGAAATCATGACTTCAAGTACTGGCTGTTTCACCCCGCTGTCGTGTTCATCATCCAGGGCGCGGTCTGGTTCCTCGTCTTCACTTTGCGCAAGCGCGGATGGATGGCGCTGGTCTCGGTCGGCTGGCTGGTCGCGGGAATGGCGCTGGGTATGCTGATCGACCGACCGGACCTGTATCTGCTGATCGCCAGCTTCAGTCTGTTCGCCCTCATGATGGTCCCGGGCTTCTACATGATGCGCCAAGCCCTCCGGCCCGCCTCCTGAGACGATCCGTGGCTGCGACATTCGACATCAGCGGGCTGGACGACGTGATCCATGGCCGGGTGCGGCTGGGGATCGTCGCCTATCTCGCGAGCGCGGAGGTGGCCGACTTCACCGAGCTGAAGGACCTCTTGGATGTCACTCAGGGCAATCTGTCCGTTCACCTGCGTAAACTCGAGGACGCCGGCTACGTCGCGATCGACAAGAGCTTTGTCGGCCGTAAGCCGCTGACCCGCGTGCGTCTGACCGAAGCGGGGAGGGCGGCGTTCGCCATCTACTTGAAGGCTATGGGGCAGCTCGTGGAACAGGCCGGCAAGACCTAGTCAAACGAAGCCGAGTTCCTCCCGCAGCGCCTTCGCGGCGACGCCGCTCGCGCGCAGTTCGCGCAAAGTCTGGGCCTTGTCGCGCTTGGCGTAGCGCTTGCCGTCGGGGCCGAGCAGCAGGCCGTGGTGACGATAGGTCGGCGTCGGCAGGTCGAGCAGGGCCTGCAGCAGGCGCTGGATGTGAGCCGCTTCGAAGAGGTCGCAACCCCGGATCACGTGGGTGACGCCCTGCAGGGCGTCGTCGTGGACGACGGCCAGATGATAGGCGACGCCGACATCCTTGCGGGCCAGGACGATGTCGCCGGCCGTTTCTGGGCGGGCCTGGATGAGCCCCGTCTCGCCGTTCGGTCCAGCCCCTTCCTCAAGGAAGGTGAGGGTTTCGAAGCCGCCCAGAGCTTCGCGCGCCGCCTCAAGCGAGAGGCGCCAGGCGAAGGCTTCGCCGCGGTCCAGGCGCTGGGCTTCCTCGTCCGGCGACAGCGGCGCGCCGACGTAGGGGACGGCGGGCTCGTGCGGCGCGCGGCCGATGTCGATCTCTTTGCGAGTCTTGAAGCAGCGGTAGACGAGACCGCGTGCGCGAAGAGTTTCGATCGCCGCATGATAGTCGCCTAGGTGCTCGGATTGCCGGCGGACGGGGCTTTCCCAGGTCAGGCCCAGCCAAGCCAGGTCTTCCAGGATCGCCGCCTCGTATTCGGGGCGGCTGCGGGTGACGTCGATGTCCTCGATCCGCAGTAGGAGGCGACCGCTCGCCGCCTGTGCGGCCGTGCAGGCCGCGAGCGCCGAGTACGCGTGGCCGCGATGCAGATAACCCGTCG
>JAYRLX010000579.1:0-1606 GCA_041905125.1 Caulobacter sp.
GACATCGTTGTCGGCGTTGATGTTGTCGGTCAGGTCCAGCAGGCCCGACAGGAAGGTCTTGTAGGCGCGGATCGCCTCGGCCTGGATCGCGTCGCGGTCGCCGCCGCGCGGCAACTGCTTGGGGTAGAAGCCGCCCTTGGAGCCGACCGGCACGATCACCGCGTTCTTGACCTGCTGGGCCTTCACCAGGCCCAGGACCTCGGTGCGGAAGTCGTCGCGGCGATCGGACCAGCGCAGGCCGCCGCGCGCCACCGGGCCAAAGCGCAGGTGGACGCCCTCGATATGCGGCGCCGAGACGTAGATCTCGCGGAAGGGCTTGGGCGCCGGCAGGTCTTCCAGCTCGCGGGAGGCGATCTTGAAGCTGATGTAGGGCTTGGGCGCGCCGTCGGCCCCGGGCTGGTAGAAGTTCGTCCGCTGGATCGCGCCGACCAGAGCGGCCAGGCGGCGCAGGACGCGGTCGGCGTCCAGGCTTTCGACGGCCTGCAGGGCCTCGACGATCTTGGCCTCGACGGCCTTGGCCTGGGTCGTTCGCGCCTTGAGGTCGCTGGCGATGGCCGGGTCGAACTTGACGCGGAAGAGGTCGAGGATCAGGCGCGTGACGGCCGGATGGTCGCGCAGCGCGGCTTCCTGCACCTGCTGGCTGGGATCCAGGCCCGACTGCTGGCGATAGCGCGCCAAGGCGCGGATCAGCGCCGCCTCGCGCCAACCGACGGCCAGTTCCAGCACGATGCGGTTGAAGCCGTCGTTCTCGGCCAGGCCCGTCCAGATCGCGATGAAGGCCTCTTCGAAGACCTGGCGGATCTCGTCGAACACGATGTGCTCGCCGGCGGGGTCGTCCAGCACGAACTCATGGACCCAGACCGAGTGCGGACCGTCGAGCTCGTAGATGCTCAGACGGAAGCCGTCCTCGATCAGGGCCTTCAGCCCCATGCGCTCCAGGATCGGCAGCACTTCGGCCAGCGGCGCGGCGGCGCCGCGCAGATAGAGCTTGAAGCGGAAGGTGCGGGCGTCGTCCTCCGCCCGGCGGAAGGCGCGCACGCGCGGCTGCGTGTCGGGGGCCAGCGTCTCGATGACGTCGATGTCCAGCAGCGCTTCCTGGGCGTCGTACTGGTCGCGATAGCCGGGCGGGAAGGCGCGGCCGTACTTGCCCAGCAAGGCGCGAACGCCGCCCGCCGGCGCGCCGCCGGCGCGGACCACCGCCTCGAAACGATCTTCCCAGGTGAGCGCCGTATCGGCGATGCGGGATTCCACCCACCCCAGATCGGGCTCGGGATGGTCGCCGGGGGTGACCTCGATGATGAATTGAGCCCGCGCCAGCGGGGCGTCGGAAATTTCCGGATAGTATTCCAGCACCTTGCCGTCATAGGCGTCGGCCAGGATCGCGCCCGCGCGCTCACAGACCTCGGTGTCGA
Organism: Caulobacter sp.; assembly: GCA_041905125.1. Classification (GTDB taxonomy): domain Bacteria; phylum Pseudomonadota; class Alphaproteobacteria; order Caulobacterales; family Caulobacteraceae; genus Caulobacter. Next base: position 1,413 of record JAYRLX010000579.1, read on the forward strand.
AGCGTTCGCGCGGAATGTAGACCAGGACCGAAGCGAAGCGGTCGAACGGATCCATGCGAGCGAACAGGCGCACGCGCGGCCGGTCGATCAGATGCAGGACGCCCAGCGCCATGGACAGCAGCGTGTCCTCGCTGGTCTGGAACAGCTCGTCGCGGGGCCAGGTCTCAAGGATGTTGCGCAGGCGCTTTTCGTTG
>JAYRLX010000146.1:0-8941 GCA_041905125.1 Caulobacter sp.
TGGCTGAGCGGCGTGATGAAGCCGAGGCGTCCGCCCGTCTCGGCGATCCGCACGTAGCCGGCCGGCCCGCCGGTGACCAGCGGGATGTCCTCAAGCGTCCAGAACGAGGCCAGGTCGCGACGCAGGTCCGCCAGCGACAGGAACTGGTCGGTGCGGTCCTGGTCGACCTCGCCCAGCGGCATGGTCTCGATCAGGCTGACGTCGCAGCCGCGGGCGTGCGCCCAGGCGATCAGGTCCGGGAGCGCCCCGGCGTTGTCGTCCTTCAACGCCACGGCGTTGATCTTGACCGCCATGCCGGCGGCTTGGGCCGCGTCGATCCCGGCGATCACGCGGGCGACGTCGCCGCCGCGGGTCAGGCGGCGGAAGACCGCCGGATCCAGGGTGTCGAGCGAGACATTGATCCGCCGCACGCCGTGGCCCGCCAGCTCGGCCGCATACCGCTCCAGCTGGGCGCCGTTGGTGGTCAGGGTCAGCTCGTCCAACGCCCCGGACTTCAGGTGCCGGGACAGTCGCTCGACCAGGGTCATGAAACCCTTGCGCACCAGCGGCTCGCCGCCGGTCAGGCGCAGCTTGCGCACACCCAGCGCCACGAAGGCCGAGGCCAGGCGATCCAGCTCCTCCAGGGTCAGCACGTCGGCCTTCGGCAGGAAGGTCATGTGCTCGGCCATGCAATAGACGCAGCGCAGGTCGCAGCGGTCGGTGACGGAGACGCGCAGATAGGTGACGGCGCGCCCGAAGCCGTCCACCAAGGCGGGCGGGCTGGTCGTGGCCAAGACCGCTTGCGCGGGACTGTCGTCATAGGGCGTCATGTCTGACCGGAAGATAGGCGCTGGAACAGATGACGCAAAGCCAAAGCCCGGTCTTGGACATCTTGGTCTTGGCGGCCGGGCGCGGCGCGCGGTTCGGCGGCGACAAGCTGCTGGCCGATCTGGAGGGCGCGCCCCTGGTCGCATGGGCCTTGCGGACCGCCCTCGCCGCCCCCGGGCGCCGGGTTCTGGTCGCGGTCGGGGACGATCCGCGGCTGATCGCCGCGCTGAGGGCCGAGGCGATGCGCCTGAAAGCGCTGGATCGCCTGGTGCTCGTCCCCTCGCCCAACGCCGCCCAGGGCATGGGAGCATCCTTGAGCGCGGTCGCCGCGGCGGTGTCGGAGGATGTCGACGGCGTCCTTGTCTTTCTCGGCGACATGCCGGCGATCCGATCGGAGACGTCGGCGCGCCTGGCGGCCGCCTTGGACGGGCCCGACCGCATCGTCGTTCCCGTCCACGAGGGACGGCGCGGCCATCCGGTGCTGTTCGGCGCGAACTGGCTGGCCGCCCTCAGGACGCGCGAGGGCGACGAGGGGGCGCGCAAGCTGATCGCCGACGCCGGACCACGCCTGGTCGCCGTGGAGGTCGATGACCCTGGCGTGCTGCTCGACGTCGACCGACCCGAGGATCTGGCCCGCGTTACTGGAGCGGGCGCTCGGGATCGCTGAGGATCGCCTGGATCTTGGCGACCAGGGCCAGGGCGCCTTCAGTGTCGCCGCGCTCCTGCATCGCCGCCAGGCGGGGCACGAGGACCAGCAAGACCCTGCGATGGTCCTCGCGGATGCGCGACAGAGCTTCGCGGAACTCCGCGATATCGTCCTCGATCTCGTCTTCCGAGGACCCGGACAGCTCGGCCATGAACACCCCACGCATTGGCGAACAGACGCACAATGCTCGGATAGGTCGATTCCGTCCAGCTTGCCGCACCGTCAGGCGCCCCGGATCAGGGGAAGCCGGTGGGTGGCGCGCTGGTCGAGCGCGAGGAGGGCGTTGGCCACCGCCGGACCGATCACCGGCGTGCCCGGCTCGCCGACGCCGCTCGGCGGAGCGCCCGACGGGACGACATGGGTCTCGACCGTCGGCGCCTCGTTGATTCGCAGCACGCGGTAGGCGTCGAAATTGCCTTGATCGACCTTGCCGTCCGTCAGGGTCACCTCGCCGAACAGCGCCGCCGACAGGCCGTAGCAGGTCCCGCCCTCCATCTGGGCGGCGATCTGGTCGGGCGAGATCGCCACGCCGCAGTCGATGGCGGTGACCACGCGGCCGACGCGCGGGACCCCGTCCTCCACCTTGACCTCGGCGATCTGAGCCACGACCGAGCCGAAGCTCTCGTGCACGGCGACGCCGCGCGTCCAGCCGGGCGTCACGGCCTGGCCGGCCTTCTCGACCGCATGGTTCAGAACCGCGAGATGCCGATCCGCGCCGGCCTTGCGATAGAGCGTCCGACGATAGTCGATCGGGTCCTTGCCGGCCTGGCGCGCCAGCTGATCGATCGTGTGCTCCATGACGAAGGCCGTATGGGTCGCGCCCACCGAACGCCACCACAGCACCGGCACGCCGACGTCCGGGCAGGCGACCTGGGCGTCGACGACGGGCGTGGCCTTCAGATAGGGCGAATCGGCCGCGCCCTCGACCGCCGTCTGGTCCGGCCCCTTGCCCGCCGGCATGGGCGAGCCCTTCATGATCGACTGGGTGACGATCCGGTGGCGCCAGGCGGCCGGATAGCCGTCCTTGTCCAGCTTGACCTTGACCGCGTGGACGACGATCGGGCGGAAGTAGCCGGCCCGCATGTCGTCCTCGCGCGTCCAGACCAGCTTCACCGGCCGACCGTCGCCGACCGTCTTGGCGATGTGGACGCACTCGGCGACATAGTCGGACTGGAAGTTGGCGCGGCGGCCGAACGAGCCGCCGGCGAACAGGGTCTCGATCTCGACCGATCCGGGCAGGCAGCCCACGATCTTGGCCGCGTTCAGCTGGTCCAGGGTCTGGCCCTGCGAGCCGAACGTCAGCCTGACCTTGGACCCGTCCACCGAGGCGACGCAGTTCATCGGCTCCATGGTGGCGTGGGCGAGGTACGGAAATTCGTAGGTCGCCTCGAACACGCCGTCGCCCTTGGCCGAGGCCAGGGATGAAGCGTCGCCGCGCTGGTCGAACGGCTCCCACTTGGCCGAGGCGTCCTTGCCGGCGGCGATGTCCTTGAACAGCTGGGTGATGGCGGCCGAGCCGCGCTTTTCCGCCTCCGCCTCGTCCCAGGTGATGTTGAGAGCCTCGCGGCCCAGCTTGGCGGCGTAGGTGTTCTGGGCGACCACCGCCACGCCGGACGGGATCTGGAAGACGTCGACCACGCCGGGAACCTGCTTGGCCGGCGCGGCGTCGAAGCTCTTCACCTTGGCGCCGAAGCGCGGCGGGTGCGCGACCATGGCGGTCAGCATGTTTGGCAGATGGACGTCCTGGGTGTAGCGCGCCGTCCCGTCGCTCTTGGCCTGGGAGTCCTTGCGACGCACGCGGTCGGTGCCGATCAGGGTGAAGGCCTTGGGGTCCTTCAGCTTGACGTCCTTGGGCGGCGGAACCTTGGCGGCGTCGACCAAGAGGTCGGCGAAGGTCGCGGTCTTGCCCGAGGCGTGGGTCAGCACGCCGTCCTTGACGGTGATCTCGCCGACCGGGACGTTCCAGCGATTGCCGGCGGCCTGGACGAACATGGCGCGCGCCGTCGCGCCAGCTCTACGGAGCTGTTCCCACGAGTTCGAGATCGCGGACGAGCCGCCGGTCAGTTGCGCGCCGAGGGCGCCGTTCGCATAGAGCTTGGCGTTGGCCGGGGCCTGCTCGACCCGCACGCGGCTCCAGTCGGCGTCCAGCTCCTCGGCGACGATGGCCGAGAGGCCGGCGTGATTGCCCTGGCCGAACTCGATGTGCTTGGAGATCACCGTCACCGCGCCGTCGGGGGCGATCTTGATGAACGGGCCAAAGGCGCCGACCTCGACCTTGGAGCCCATGCTCATCAGGTCGGCCGGCGAGCAGCCGACCAGCAGCGAACCGCCGACCAGGGAGGCGGCCACGACCACGTCCCGGCGGCTGGGCGCCTCGGGCTTGAAGGGAGCATTCATCGGGCGCCTCCCTCGGCTACGTCCTTGATCGCGGCGCGGATGCGCTGATAGGCGCCGCAGCGGCAGATGTTTCCCGCCATCGCGCCGTCGATGTCCTCGTCCGAGGGCTTCGGCTTCTCGGCCAGCAGGGCGACCGCCGACATGACCTGGCCAGACTGGCAGTAGCCGCATTGGGGCACGTCGTGGCGAACCCAGGCCTGCTGCACCGGATGGGCGCCGCCCAGACCTTCGATGGTGGTGATCTTGCCAGCGCCGACGGCGGCGATCGGCGTCACGCACGAGCGGATCGGTTGCCCGTCGAGATGAACCGTGCAGGCCCCGCATTGGGCCATGCCGCAGCCGAACTTCGTCCCGGTCAATCCCAGCTCGTCGCGCAGGACCCACAGAAGCGGCGTGTCGGGCGCGGCCTGCGCCGTCACCGGCTTGCCATTGATGTCAAGCGTGGTCGCCATGCCCTATCACCTCCCCGCGCAGAGCCCTGTCCGGAAAGCTAACACCGTTCACATTGGACTTGACCAGAGTAAATCGCGATCGCCTGGATCGGCGCGCCCCAAACCCGCTATGGTCGGGACCTCGACGACCCGGAGGCTCCGACATGCGGCGCGCGCTTGTCCTTCTCGTCCGGCTGTCCCTGACCGCGGCCGGCTGCGCGACCCTGGCGCCGGACGCGACCGACGCGCCGATCCGCTATCGCTGCCAGGCGGGCAAGGGCTTCACGGCCGCCTATGCGCTGCACGGCAAACGAGTCGTGGTGGCCGCCGGCGGGGTTACCCGGACGCTGAAACTGGCGCGCTCGGCCTCTGGCGCGCGCTATACGGCCGGAGCGGCGGAGATCTGGGGCAAGGGCCCCGCCGCCACGCTCAAGGGCTTTCCGGGCGGTCCCTACCTGGACTGCAGTTCGCAATAGCGCGAGGACCGAGTGGATTCCTTCCCCGCCTACTTTCCCCTGACCGGGCGTAAGGTCGTAGTCGCCGGTTCGGGCGAACCGGCCGAGGCCAAGGCGCGCCTGTTCGAGGGGTCTCCTGCGACGGTCGTGCGCCTGCAGGCCCCGGAGGCGTTCTCGCCCGCCGCCTACGAGGGCGCGGTCCTGGTGTTCGTGGGCGACGCCGACGAGGCCTTCGTCCGGGCCGCCGTCGCGGCCGCGCGGGCGGCCGGCGTCCTGCTCAACGTGGTCGATCGCCCGGCGCTCTGCGATTTCAACACCCCCGCCATCATCGACCGGGGACAGGTGGTGGCGGCGGTCGGCACGGGCGGTTCGGCGCCGGTGATGGCGACCCTGCTGCGCAACGCCATCGAGACCCAGCTGCCCGAAGGCATGGGCCGCGTCGCCGCCCCGCTGGCCCGCCTCCAGGACGAGGTGCGCCGCGCCCTGCCCGTCCTGCACGAGCGGCGGGCCTTCCTGCGCGCGGCGGCGCGCGGCGAGGCGGCCCAGGCGGCCCTGGACGGCGACATGGCGCGGGCCGAGGCGCTGCTGCGCGAGGCGTTGGCCAAGGGCGTGACGCGCGCGGGCGGCGTCCAGTTCCTCGCCGCGACGGGGCCCGTCGACCTGCTGAGCCTGCGCGCGATCCGCGCTCTTGGAACCGCCGATGTCGCGGTGATCGATCCGGACGCCGATCCGGAGGTGGTCAGGCTGGCGCGGCGCGACGTCGAACGCCTGGCGCCGGACGAGGCCGACGCGGATCGCCTGACGGCGTTGGCGCGCGAAGGACGGCAGGTCGTCTGGCTGCGCGCGCGGCCCTCAGCGCCCGTCCTGCTGGAAGCCCTGCGGCGCGCGGGCGTCGCCGTGGAGGCCCTGCCCGTCGCCCAGGGCGGGCTGACCGGCTAGTCCAGCGACCGTCCCCTGGTCTCGGGCAGGAAGAACAGCGTGGTCAGGACGCTGAGCAGGGTGAAGGCCACCGGGTACCAGAGACCCGCATAGATATCGCCGACCGCGGTGACGATGGCGAAGGCGAAGAAGGGCACGAAGCCCCCCACCCAGCCGGTGCCGATGTGATAGGGCAGCGACAGGGCGGTGTAGCGCACCCGGGTCGGGAACAGCTCCACCAGGCAAGCGGCCAGCGGACCGAACAACGCCGTGGCGCCGATGACGAACACCAGAAGGACCGCCAGCATCATCGGCCGGTTCATCCGCGCCGGATCGGCCTTGGCGGGATAGCCGGCCTGGGCCAGGGCGGCCTTGATCTTCGCCTCGACCGCCGTCTTCACGGCCTTGGCCTGCGCTTTCGGCAGCCCTTTGGCGCTTTGCGACGCCACCTCGACGCCGCCGACCTTCATGGTCGCCACGGTCCCGGCCGGGGCCTTCTGGTTGACGTAGGAGACGCCGGCGTTGGCCAGAGCGCCCTTGACGATGTCGCAGGCGGTCACGAAGGCCGCCTTGCCCACGGGATCGAACTGCAGCGAACAGTCCTGCGGGTCGGCGACCACCACGACGGGCGCGCGGGCGCTGGCCTCGGCCAGGGCGGGATTGGCCGCCTTCTCCAGCAGGTGGAACCCCGGGAAGTAGAACAGCAGCGCCAGGGTCATCCCGCCCAGCATCACGGGCTTGCGGCCGATGCGGTCCGACAGCCAGCCGAACACGACATAGAAGATGGCGCTGATCGCCGTAGCCGTCATCATCAGGCCGTTGATGTCGACCGGATCGACCTTCAGGAACTTCTCCATGAAGGTCTGCACGTAGAAGAAGCTGGTGTACCAGACCGCCCCCTGCGCCGACATCATGGCGAAGAAGGCCAGCAGGACGAGCTTGAGGTTCTTCCACTGGCCGAACGCCTCGGCGTACGGCGCCTTGGAGTGCTCGCCCTCGGCCTTCATGGCCTCGAAGGCCGGGCTTTCGGTCAGCTTCATCCGCATCCAGACTGAGACGCCCAGCAGGCCGATCGAGACGGCGAACGGAACGCGCCAGCCCCAGGCGTCGAAGGCTTCGGGGCCGACGTGGGCGCCGAGGATCCAGCGGGTGGCCAGGATGACCAGCAGGGCGCCGAACAGGCCGAACGCGGCCGAGGTCTGCACCCACGAGGTCGACCAGCCGCGCTGGTCCGGCGGCGAATGCTCGGCGACGTAGATGGCCGCGCCGCCATATTCGCCGCCCAGGGCGAAACCCTGCACGCAACGCATCAGGACCAGCAGGATCGGCGAGATGATCCCCGCCTGCTGGTAGGTCGGCAGGAAGGCGATGGCGAAGGTCGCGCCGCCCATCAGCAGCACGGTGGCCAGGAACGCGCCCTTGCGGCCGGCCTGGTCGCCGATCTTGCCGAACACCAGGGCGCCCAGCGGCCGGAACGCGAAGCCGACGCCGAACAGGGCCAGGGCGGCGATATAGCCCGCGGTCTCGGTGAGGCCGGCGAAGAACGTCTTGGAGATGACCTGGGCCAGGCTGCCGAAGATGAAGAAGTCGTACCACTCGAACGCCGTGCCGGCCGAAGACGCCGCCACCACGGTGCGCATCGAGGCGCGTTCCTGACCCTGGTCAGCCATATGTTCCCCCGGTTTTCTCCTGCTTTAGCGTGCTTCAGGCCGCGGGGGAAAGAGGCGGAACGTCGTTAGGCCAGCGCGCCCTGGCCGGCGCGCGCGCCAGACGGTTCACCGTTCGACAGGCGGAGAATCTCGGTCACGAGGGCGGCCGGCGAGATCGGCTTGGCCGCGACCCCGTCCATGCCGGCGGCCCGGTAGGCGGCGCGCTGGTGGGCCATGACATTGGCGGTCAGGGCGATGATCGGCGCGCGCCCGGCCTCGCCTGGCAAGGCGCGGATCCGCCGCGCCGCCTCCAGGCCGTCCATGCCGGGCATCTGCACGTCCATCAGGATCAGGTCGAACGCGCCGTCACGCGCCGCGGCCACGCCGGAAGCGCCGTCATCGGCCACCGAGACCGCCGCGCCCAGCTGCTCGAGGATGCGCCTGGCCACCAGCTGGTTCGTCGCATTGTCCTCGACCACCAGCACGCGCAGCCCTGACAGCAGGTCCTCGGTCTCGAGCCCTGTCCCGACGGGCGCGATGGCCGGCGGCGCGGCGATGGTCAGGCTGAACGTCGAGCCGACGCCCGGCTTCGAAAGCAGGGTGATGTCGCCGCCCAGCATGCGCGCCAGGTTGCGGCTGATCGCGAGGCCGAGGCCCGACCCGCCAAAGCGACGGGTGGTGCTGGCGTCGGCCTGCTGGAAACGGTCGAACAGGCGCGCCTGGGCCGCCAACGGCACGCCGACGCCCGTGTCGATCACGTCGAACACCAACCGCTGGTCGTCCGCCGGGCCCAACCGGCGCACCCGCACGGTGACGGAGCCCTTCACGGTGAACTTCACCGCATTGCCGATCAGGTTGAACAGGGCCTGACGCACCCGGGTCGCGTCCGTTTCGATCCAGCCCAGGTTCTGGACGATGTCGAGCTCCAGCCGCAGCCCTTTTTCGGACGCCGGTCCAGCCAGCAGGCGCACGACCCCGCGCGCCAGCTCCGCGGGATCGACCGCCTCGCGGTTCAGCTCAAGCCGCCCCGCCTCGATGCGGGAGATGTCGATCACGTCGTCGAGCAGCGTCGACAGCATCTGGCCGGCGGCCAGGGCCTCGCCGAGCAGCTCGGCGTTTTCGCCTTCGGGCAATTCGCGCTTGAGGACGTGCAGGACGCCGAGCACGCCGTTCATCGGGGTGCGGATCTCATGGCTCATATTGGCCAGGAACTGCGCCTTGGCCTCGCTGGCCGCCTGGGCCGCGCGTTCGGCGGCCATCAGGGCCAGCTCCGCCCGCTTGTGCTCGTCGATGTCGAGCACCAGGCCGAACGCCTTGCGCGGCCGACCGCTGGGATCGCGCCGTACTTCGTGGAAGACGCGGATCCAGCGGGTTTCGCCCTCGGACGGCGACAGGCGCACGTCGTATTCGTGGGCGCCATGGTCGCCCAGCCGCTTCCACTGCGCGGCGGCCGCATACAGCCTGGCGCGATCTTCGGGGTGAAGCATCGGCCAGATGGCCTCGCGCACGTCTTCGTAGCCCACCCGACGCCCCATCATGCGATGGAATTCGGGCGAGCCCCAGAAGCTCTTGCGCTCG
>JAYRLX010000580.1:0-1586 GCA_041905125.1 Caulobacter sp.
GTTCTCGGGCGCGCTGGCCTGGCCGTATTTCTATCCGTGGCCGCAGCGTCCGGCGGGCCTGGTCGAGGAGGCCTTCGCCGAGCTGGGTCGCCGCTGGAAGCCGATCCTGGACGTCTTCGAGGAGAACGGCGTCGACGCCTGTTACGAGATCCATCCGGGCGAGGACCTGCACGACGGCGCAACCTTCGAACGGTTCCTGGACGAGGTCGGCGGCCACCCGCGCGCCAACATCCTCTACGACCCCAGCCACCTGGTGCTGCAGCAGCTCGACTATCTCGGCTACATCGACCGCTATCACGAGCGGATCAAGGCCTTCCACGTCAAGGACGCCGAGTTCCGGCCTTCGGCACAATCGGGCGTGTATGGCGGCTACCAGGGCTGGGTCGAGCGGCCCGGCCGGTTCCGTTCGCTGGGCGACGGTCAGGTGGACTTCCGAGCTATTTTCTCGAAGCTGGCCCAGTACGACTACGACGGCTGGGCGGTGCTGGAGTGGGAGTGCGCGCTGAAGCACCCCGAGCAGGGCGCCCGCGAAGGCGCGCCGTTCATCCGCGACCACATCATCCAGGTGACCGACAAGGCGTTCGACGATTTCGCTGGCGGCGCTTCGGATCCTGGTCGCAACCGCCGCCTCCTTGGCCTCTAATGCGCCCGATCCGACGGAGTACCCGATGAAGTTCCAGCTTACCTTCGCCGCCATTGTCGCGAGCCTGGCCACCAGCGCGGTCGCCGCGCCGCCCACGGGCGAACAGGTGTTCCAGCAGCGCTGCACCGTCTGCCACTCGCTGCAGCCGGCCCCCGGCAAAATGGGACCGCCACTGGCCGGCGTCGTCGGTCGCAAGGCCGGGACCGCGCCGGGCTACGCCTACAGCAGCGCCATGAAGGCGTCGGGCATCACCTGGACGCCGGACCAGCTGGACGCCTTCGTCAAAGCGCCGAACAAGCTCGTACCAGGCACCAAGATGCTGCTGGGCGCGCCGAACCCCGACGAGCGCGCGGCGGTGATCCAGTACCTCGGGACTGTGAAGAAGTGAGGTCCCTGACGGCGCCTTAGAGCGTGATCGCCGAAGTGTGCGTGGTTTCGGCGGCTATCACGCTCTAACTATTTGAATCAGATCCTGTTTATCAGCTTCAAATGATCCCATTTGAAGCTGACAGGCTCTAGCGCGCCGTCAGCTCCTGGATCTCGATGTCCTTGAACTCGATCGGATGGCCTTCGCTCTGCAGGGCGATATAGCCTTCTGTCACCTGCTGCGCGCCGCGAGCGAGGATGTACGGCTTGGCGCCGTCGGCCACCGTGTCGTCGGGGTCCAGGGTGATGTCGGCGTAGTGGTGGACCACGACGCCGTCGATCTTTTCGAACACCTCGCCGTTCGGCCGCACTTCCAGCTCGGCCTCGACCCAGGTTCCGTTCGCAATCGTCGGCGCGTTGGCGGAGGGGGTGCAGTGCTCCTTCACCTTCTGGCCGTCGATGGTGATGGTGACGCCCGGGGTGCAGACCGCGGCGGTCGCTCGGCGTCCGTCGCCGTCCTTGCCCAACAGCTGGAACTCCCCCGAGACCGGGAACGACTGGTTGACCGTCATGCTCT
>JAYRLX010000147.1:0-8855 GCA_041905125.1 Caulobacter sp.
AAGGGCTGGGGATGGGGTGACTTGCTGAGCTGGCGGCCTCGCGCTGCATCTGACGCCGTGTTCACCCCACCCCTACCCCTCCCCATCAAGGGGAGGGGCGCGCTTTATCGACTTCACGCGATCGCTCGCTGAAGGGATGGAAAGGGACGCGGAGCGCCGGACGACGTCCGGAGTGTGGATAGTAAATACCGTTTCGACGAAGCCCGAACGCTCCGCGCGACCGTTATCCGCCAGCGTCCCGTCGGGTGGCCCTGTTCAGGCCTTACCGGGACCTGGGCCTCCGGTTTCCCGGGTGACCCAGCGGTCGGAGAGGACGGGCCTTCAGCCAAACACGCCCTTTTGCCTCCAACCACGCCGACGGCGGGCGGGTGAGCCCAGCAAGCTCAGCCCCGGACCGTCCGAGTATCCCCCTCGAACCTGTCCCCGCTCGATCGCCCCCCGCCGCCACGATGGTCGCTGGCCATGCGCCCTTTCCTCGCGACGAGGTGGGTAAAGCATAAGGGCGGTTTCAACGCGGATGATCCAGCGGGGTGTAAAAGTCGGAAGCGATTGAAATCGCTCACTTCGATTCCGGATACGCGGATCATAGAGCGCCGCGAACGCTCCTTCTCCCCTTGCGGGAGAAGGTGTCGGCGAAGCCGACGGATGAGGGGGTGATCACCGGTCCGGCAGATGGCGCGCCCCCTCACCCGGCCCTTCGGGCCACCCTCTCCCGCAAGGGGAGAGGGGCCTAATTCAGTCCCTAAGCCTTCTTCTTGGCCCCGCCGGCCACCGGCGGCGTCGGCTTGTCGCGTTTCACGCCGGCCTTTTGGCCAGGCTTCATGAACTTGACCAACACGCGCTGGCCGACAAGCAGCGGGGCGCCGTCGGCGCTGACCACCACTTCGACGACGCGTTCGTCGCTGCGCTGGCTGGGATCGTCCGAGGCCAACTTGCGGGCGCCGAACACCGAGGCGCGGCGCAGGACCTTACCGACATAGGCCTTGTCCGGGTCGCTTTCCGGCTGGATCTCGACCTCCTGGCCGATCGCCACGTTCGGCAGATCGGCCTCGACGATCTCGGCGCGAACGATGCGTTCAGGGTCGAGGCGCCGGCGCCGGGATTGGCCTGGCGGCGCGCGATGCGGCCGTCGGCCGGGGCGCGGATGACGGTCAGTTCCTGGTTGTACTGGGCCTGGGCCAGTTGCGCCGAGGCGACGCTGATCGCCGCCTGCTGGGCGCCGATGTTGGCCTGGGCGGAGGCGATCTGGTCGCGAGCGGCGTCCAGGCGCTGGGCGGCGACGAAGTTCGAGGCCGCCAAGTTCTGCAGGCGGTTGTACTCGCGCTGGGCGGTGCGCAGTTGAACCTGATAGAGCTGCAGCTGGGCCTTGGCCGAGGCGAGGGCGGCCGAGGCGGTCTGAGCCGCCAGGCGGGCGTCGTCGTCCTCCTGCTTGGCCAGAGGCTGGCCGGCCTTCACGATGTCGCCTTCCTGGACGAACACCTCGCGGACGATGCCCTGGCGGCGCGCGGCCACCTGGATCACGCCGCCCTCGACGTCGGCCTTGCCCTGGGCGATGGCGCCGTAGGGGGAGGGCTCCTCCTGGGCGGCGGCGGCTTCGAGCTTCTTCTTCTTCTCGGCCGCCTGGCCCTTCACGTAGAAGAAGCCGCCGCCGAGCAGCGCGACGACGATGATGACGATCCAGAAAGTGGGTCGGCGCAGGAAGCCGGGCATATGGTGGTTCCCCCAGGAAATCAGTGGCTGAGCGGCGCGGGATTGGCGTCGGGCGTGCGGCGCACGTCGTCCAGGATCCGGCCGTCTTCGATGTGGATGACGCGGTCGGCGTAGGCCTCGAGCCGCGGGTCGTGGGTCACGCAGATCACCGCCGCGCCGCGGTCGGTGGCGGCCGCGCGCAGCAGCTTGATCACGGTCTCGCCGCTCTTGCCGTCGAGGGCCGAGGTCGGTTCGTCCGCGAAGATCAGGTTCGGGTTCTTGGCCAGGGCGCGCGCGATGGCCACGCGCTGCTTCTCGCCGCCCGACAGTTCCGAAGGGCGCTGGTTCACGCGTGGGCCCAGGCCCACCGCCTCCAGCGCCGCCTGGGCGCGCTTGGCGGCCTCGCCGGGGCTGACGTCCTGGTACTTCAGCACGGTCATCACCTGCTGCTTGGCGGTCAGCGCCGGGAACAGGTTGAAGCCCTGGAAAATAAAGCCGCAGTGGTCCAGGCGGAACTTGTCGATCTTGCCCTTGGGCAGCGACCACAGGTCCTTGGCCTCCAGCGCCGAGACCTTGCCCTCGTCGGGCATCAGGAGGCCCGAGAGCGCGGCCACCAGGGTCGACTTGCCCGAGCCGGAAGGGCCCATGACCATGGTCACGTCGCCGTGCTTGGCGTCGAAGTCCACGCCCTTGAGCACCTCGATGAAGGTGCGGCCGGTCTTGAACCGCTTGACCAGGCCCTTGGCGGCCAGAGCCGACTCGCCGCGCTTGTGGCTGTGATTGTGCTTGGGATCGGGGCTCATCGCAGCAGGTCCGCGGGTTGGCTGTTCTTGAGGATGCCCAGCGACAGGAAGCCCGACAGCATGGCGATGGCGATCAGGAAGACCGCGACGACGACGACCAGGGCTGGGGGGAAGTACATCGGCACGCCGCCCGCCACGGCCAGCAAGGACACCAGCCAGGTCAGCAGGCCCGCCGCCAGGACTCCGACGATCCCGACCCAGAAGGACAGCTCCATCACGATCTTGCGCAGGTCGCCCATCGACACGCCCAGGGCGCGCAGGGAGGCGAACTCCTTGATATTGGCCATGATCGCCCCACGCAGGGTCTGCCAGGTGATGGCCACCCCGATCAGCAGGCCCAGGAACGCCGAGAAGCCCAGCATGATGCCGATGATCTGGTCGTCGAGCATCGAGCTGGAATTGGCTTCCGCCAGCGCCTGACGGGTCCACGCGCGGAACTTGCCGTCGGCCTTCTTGTTCAGCTGGGCCGCGACGATATCGGCGCGCGACGGGTCGCTGATCTTGACCATCAGCGGGCCCACGCGCTGTCCGGTGTCGGCCTCGCCCAGCATCCGCAGGGTGTCGCGCGAAACGACCAGCATGGGTTGGATGATGTTGGGATAGCCGTGGGTGACGACGGCGATATAGACCGTCTTGCCGTTGTAGAGGGCCTTGTCGCCCTTCTTGACGCCCAGGCGCTTCAGCGCGGTCTCGTCGACGGCCACGGCGTAGGGGCGGCGCAGAGCCTCGATCATCGACTGCGTGTAGTCGGTGGGCACCGTCACGTAGCCGGGTATCGCGTCGATCACGGTGAGATTGACGAACTCGCTCTTGCGCGCGCCGCCGCCTGCGCCGGGCTTGCCGCTCTTCTTGGCGGCGGCCTCGGCCTTGGCCTGCTGTTCGGGGCTGAGGATGTTCTGGAAGCGCCCGCCCGAGAAGTCTAGCGGCGCGACCTGGGTCACGTCCGGATGGGTGTAGACCAGCGGAATGAAGCGCCGCGGCAGGCCTTGCGGGCCGCTGAACAGCGCCTTGGCGCCGGGCGGCAAGACCATGATGTCCGCGCTGGCGCGGTCGATCTGGGCGGTGAAGCCCTTGCCGATGCCCACGAACATGCCGACCTGGGCCAGCACCAGCAGGCCCGAGAAGGCGAGGGCGACCACGGCCGCCATGTAACGACGCCACTCATATAGAAGAGTGGACAAGGCCAACGACATACGGACTCTCGCTCCCCCAAACCCCAGAGCCTGTCTGGTTTGAATGATCCCATCCAAACTCGATAAGCAGGCTCCACCCTCTAGGCTTGAGCGCGTTCGGCGGTTTAACCGCGAACACTTAAACCTGACGCGCTCTAGGTCGCAGAGATGAACGGCGCGCGGCCAAGGTCCAAGTTAAATCGGGGTAAGGCGCATTTCTGGGCTGAAATAATCTGGCGCCGTGACTTTGGCCGCCTCCCAGACCGGGACGGGCAGGCAGTTTGCGCCGTCTTTAACCATTTCCTAAGCAAGCCGCTTGCGTGCGACGGCTGACTTGGTGTCATTTCGCCCCTTGGCGGGCGTCGCGGGGGCGTCGCCCTTTTGTAAGGTCTTCGTCTCTTGATGTTCCGTCCCGAGAACGTTCAGGCCCTGGCGGGTCTGGCGCTCACCCTTGGCCTCTGCTGGCTGGTCTCCGAAAATCGCAAGCGATTCCCCTGGGTGCTGGCCATCGCCGCCCTGATCGTCCAGGTGATGCTGGTGCTGGTCCTGTTCGGCCTGCCCCAGGCCCAGAAGCTGATGCAGGGCGTCAACGGCGCGGTCGAGGGCCTCGGCTCGTCGACTCAGGCCGGCACCGCCTTCGTGTTCGGCTTCCTGGCCGGCGGCGACCAGCCCTATCCGGTGACCAATCCGGGCGCGGGCTTCATCTTCGCCTTTCGGGTCGTGCCGGTGATCTTGGTCGTCTGCGCGCTGTCGGCGCTGCTCTGGCACTGGAAGATCCTGAAGTGGCTGGCCCAGGGCTTCGGCTTCATCTTCCAGAAGACGCTGGGCCTGCGCGGCCCGCCGGCGCTGGCCACCGCCGCCACCATCTTCATGGGGCAGATCGAGGGGCCGATCTTCATTCGCGCCTATCTCGACAAGCTCTCTCGCTCGGAGCTCTTCATGCTGATCGCGGTCGGCATGGCCTGCGTCTCGGGCTCGACCATGGTCGCGTACGCCACCATCCTGCACGACGTGCTGCCCAACGCCGCCGCCCACGTGCTGACCGCCTCGATCATCTCGGCGCCGGCCGGGGTGCTGCTGGCCCGGATCATCGTGCCGTCCGACCCGATGGAGCGCGGCGCCGATCTCGACCTCGCCACCGAGGACAAGACCTACGGCAGCTCGATCGACGCGGTCATGAAGGGCACCACCGACGGCCTGCAGATCGCGCTGAACGTCGGCGCGACCCTGATCGTCTTCGTGGCCCTGGCCACCATGGTCGACAAGATCCTGGGCGCCTTCCCGCCGGTCGGCGGTCAGCCGCTGAGCATCGCGCGCGGCCTGGGCGTCGTGTTCTCGCCGCTGGCCTGGGCCATGGGCGTGCCGTGGAAGGAAGCTGGTACCGCCGGCGGCCTGCTGGGCGTCAAGCTGATCCTCACCGAGTTCACCGCCTTCATCCAGCTGGCCAAGGTCGGCGCGGGATCGCTGGACGAGCGAACCCGGATGATCATGACCTATGCGCTGTGCGGCTTCGCCAACATCGGCTCGGTCGGCATGAACGTCGCCGGCTTCTCGGTCCTGGTGCCCCAGCGCCGCCAGGAGATCCTGAGCCTGGTCTGGAAGGCGATGATGGCCGGCTTCCTGGCCACCTGCCTGACCGGCTCGCTGGTGGGTCTGATGCCGCGGTCACTGTTTGGGCTGTAGCCGCTTCCGTTCCCCAGCGGAATGAGATCATCCTCCCGGTCAAAAGCCGGGAGGATTTTTCTTATGAAGCTCTATGACAGCCGTCGCGCGCCCAATCCTCGGCGGGTGCGCTGGTTCATGGCCGAGAAGGGGATCGAGGACATCGAGATCGTCGATGTCGACATCTTCGGCGGCCAGCATCGCCAGCCCGACTACCTGGCCAAGGCGGGGCTGCCCAACGTGCCGGCGCTGGAGATCGACGAGACCACCTGCATCACCGAGTCGGTGGCGATCTGCCGCTATCTGGAGAGCGTCTATCCGGAGCCGAACCTGTTCGGCCGCGATCCGCGCGAGACCGCGGTGATCGAGATGTGGACCAGGCGCGCCGAGATGCTGCTGTCGACGCCCTTGATGATGGCCGTGCGTCACAGCCACCCGGCGCTGGCCGCGATCGAGACCCAGGTTCCCGAGATCGCCGAGACCAACCGCAAGGCGGCCGAGCGGGCGCTGAAGGTCTTCGACCGTCGCCTGGCCGAAAGCGAGTTCATCGCCGCCGATCGCCTGACCATCGCCGACATCCTGGCGGTCACCGGCATCGACTTCGCCCGCATGGTCCGCTTCCGGCCGCCCGAGGAGCTGACGCACGTGAACCGCTGGCTGACAGCGATGATGGCGCGCCCCGCCGCGAAGGCGGGGGTCTAGCTCACCGCGCCCGGATCTTCTTGATCACGCCCGAGAAGTTCAGCATCGGGCCGGTCCCGGTCGAGATCAGGCCGCGCACGAACAGCAGGGAGCCGCCGGCCCGCACCACCTCGCCCGAGCCCGTCACCAGGTCGCCGGGGCGGGCGGGGCCGACGAACTCGCCGTTCAGGCTGACGGTGACCGCCCGGCTGTCGGCGAGCTCCTTCCAGGCGATGGCGAACAGCGAGAAGTCGGCGAAGGTCATCATGCAACCGCCGTGCATGAAGCCGCCGCCGTTCATGTGCTTCTTCTCGGCGCGGAAGGCGGTGGTGACGCGGCCGTCCTCGCCCTCGCGGAAATAGAAGGGGCCGGACTGGTCCTCGAAGGGGTCCAGGCCCGACCAGGTCCGCCAGCCGGCCCAGTCGCCCGTCTCGATCAGGCGCGGTCCGCCGATGACTTCGTTGCCGCCGTCCATTGTGTCCCCCTCGACCTTATCGTTGTTCAGTTAGATGGGCCGGCGGCGGCGTGCAAGGCGTCGGTCTCGCCTCTGCTGACAATCCATGGCATGGGAGCGCCCATGACCACCCCGATCCAAGACACGATCCTGTCCCAGCTGGCCGCGCTGCCCGAGGGCAAGTCGATCGACCCGATGAACGTCGCCAAGGCCATCCAGCCCGAGCGCTGGCAGCGTATCCTGGGTCACATCCGCAACGACGCCATCGAGCTGGCCCGCGAGGGCAAGATCGTGATCCTGCGCCACAACAAGCCGACGAACCCCGAGAAATTCCGCGGCGTCTACCGCATCCGCCTGCGCATGGAAGGCGATCCGACCTCGTTCGAGGACGACGTCGGCGGCGACGAGGACTGATCGACAGCCCGCTCGATCCGTGGTCTTCCGTCTGAAAGACTTGAAGGGGAGGATCATGCGGAAGACGACGATCGCGATGGCCTTGTCGGCGATCGCGGCGCTGGGGGCGATGGCGCCGGCGCCCGCCCTGGCCTGGAACGACCAGGGCCACATGGCCACCGGCGACATCGCCTACGACGCCCTGGTCCGCAGCCACCCGGAGTCTGTCGCGGCCATCGTCGCGATCATGCGCGCTCACCCCGACCACGCCCTGTTCGAGCGACGACTCGCCGGACTGTCCGGCCAGGCGCGCGAGCGGCGACTGTTCGCCCTGATGGCCGTCTGGCCCGACGACACGCGGGGCAGCGCCTACGATCGGCCCGACTGGCACTATGCGGTCAAGCTCGTGTCGCCCCTGCGCTTCGTGCTGCCGTTCACGGCGGGCAAGGCCGAGACCGCCTTCCGCGAGCAGCTGGCGATCGCCCGCGACCCCAAGGCGTCGCGCGCTGAGCGCGCCGTCGCCCTGTGCTGGATCATGCACCTGGTCGGCGACCAGCATCAGCCGCTGCACGCGGGACACTGGATATCCTGGGCCTATCCGAAGACCGACCGCGCGGGGACGATCGCCTATGTCCGCCGGCAAGCGGGCGCGCCGCCGGTGGACCTGCACGACCTCTGGGACAGCGCGCCTGACCGCCCCGCGAGCAATCGCGAGGCCGGCGGCGAGGCGGTGGCCGCCGCCGTCGAGGCGACGCACCCGCCGCCCAAGCGAAACGATCTGGGCCCCGATCCCTCGGCCGCTCTGGCCGCCTGGGAGCGCGAGAGCTGGACGCTGGCCAAGACAGTGGCATATCGCGACGGCAAGATCGCGACCGCGCCGGACCGGGCCAAGGCGCCGGTGCTGCCGCCGGGCTATGTCGCCAGGATGCGGACCGTGGCGGATGCGCGAGTGGCGACGGCCGGCTATCGTCTGGCCGAGGTCCTGTCGCTGGTGCGGACCTGAGGCGTCCGGCCACGCTTGCTTTCGCGGGCCCTGAGCTTAACTGGCGATCATGCCGCTCGACGCGCTTCTTTCCGACATCGCCGCCTGCCGGGCCTGCGCGCCTTACCTGCCGCACACGCCCCGACCCGTGGTGCGCGTCCGGCCCGAGACCCGCATCCTGATCGCCGGCCAGGCGCCGGGGAGGGTGGTGCATGAGACCGGCCTGCCGTTCAACGACCGCTCGGGCGATCGCCTGCGCCAGTGGATGGGCGTCGATCGCGAGACCTTCTACGGCCGTCCCGAGATCGGCGTCGCGGCCATGGCCTTCTGCTTTCCGGGCACCAATCCCAAGGGCGGCGACTATCCGCCGCCGCCGCGCTGCGCGGCGACCTGGCGGGCGCGCCTCTTGGAGCAACTGCCGAACGTCGAGCTGACCCTGCTGGTCGGGTCCTACGCTCAGGATTGGGCGCTGCCGGGGCGGACCAGCAAGACCATGACCGAGACCATCGCCCGCTGGCGTGAGTTCGGACCGAACGTCCTGCCCATGCCGCACCCGTCCTGGCGCAACACCGCCTGGCTGAAGCGCAATCCGTGGTTCGAGGCCGAGGTCACGCCCTATCTTCGCCAGAGGATCCAGGAAATCCTCGGGCCATGAATCGCCGCGCCCTGATCCTGACCGCGTCCGCCTTCGGGCTCAGCGCCTGCGCGCCGCTGGCGCAGAAGCCGGACGTCGCGGCCCTGGGCTTTCGCGGGCCAAGGCTGCTGGACGACGCGTTCGTCAGCTTCGACGGCGCGAAACTCGGTCTGATGCGCTGGCTGCCCGCTGACGAGCCGGAGTGGGTGGTCGTGGGCCTGCACGGCATGAACGATTACGCCAACGCCTATCACCTGGCGGCGGCCTGGTGGGCGGAGCGGGGGATCGCGACCTACGCCCTGGATGTCCGGGGCTTCGGCCGCTCGCCCGAGCGCGGCGTCTGGGCGCCGACGGACCTGGTCCTGGAAGATGTCCGCGCCTTGGT
>JAYRLX010000581.1:0-1578 GCA_041905125.1 Caulobacter sp.
GACATCGACCGCGCCGGTGGCCAGCAGCTGGGGCACGTTCACGGCCGGGCCGCCCTGGATCAGGGTCACGTCCAGACCGCGCTTCTTGTACTCGCCGGTGGCCAGAGCCTGGTAGTAGCCGCCGAGCTCCGCCTCCGCCCGCCAGTCGGTCGCCAGTTTCAGCCTGGTGACGCCAGCCGGCGCGGAGTCCTTGCTGGGCGCGGGGGAGCAGGCGGTCAGGGCGGCGAGGCTTAAGGCGGCCCCCAGGACGACAAAGGCGCGACGGCGCATCGAACGGCTCTCCCCACGGTTCGCGGTGAAGTTAGGGGCGAGCCGGCCGACTTCCAAGCGCGAAGGCGAACGAGATCAGGCGGCGGGCTTGCGCCGCCAGCGTTCGACCTTGGCGTACAGCGCCTCGCGCTGGACCGGCTTGGGGATGTGATCGACCATGCCGGCGGCGTAGCAGCGCTCCACCTGGGTCGGTAGGGCGTCGGCGCTCATGGCGATGATCGGCGCGGCGCCGAAGGCGCCCGGCAGGGCGCGGATCGCGCGCGTCGCCTGCAGGCCGTCCATCTCGGGCATGTGCATGTCCATCAGGATGAGGTCATAGGGCGTCTTGCGCGCGCGCTCGATCGCCTGACCGCCGCTCTCGGCCTGGTCGACGTCGTAGCCGGCCATGCTCATCAGGGTGGCGGCGATCTCCAGATTGATCGGATGATCATCGACGACAAGGATTCGACCCGCCGCGTTCTGAGCGGCGGGCGCCGGCGCGGGCGACGCGGCGCGCTCCACCGGCTTGGCCGTCAGTTCGAACCAGAAGCACGAGCCGCGCCCGGGCACGCTGTCGACGCCGATCTTGCCGCCCATGGCGTCGACCAGCGCGCGACAGATCGCCAGGCCAAGGCCCGCGCCGGCGGGCATCCGGCCCAGCGCGACGTCCGCGGAGGCGCGCTGGAACAGCAGGGCCTGCTTCTCCAGGGCGATGCCGACACCGGTGTCCATGATCTCGAAGCGGAGCCTGTCGCCGGCGGCGGCGGGCTCGATCATCAGCCGCACCGAAATGCGTCCCTGGTTTGTGAACCTGACGGCGTTGTTGAGCAGGTTGATCAGCACCTGGCGCAGACGGTCGGCGTCCAGAGCGTGGCGTCGGTGGTCCGGATCGGTGACGTCGACATCCAGCTCCAGGCCCTTGGCGCGGATTTCAGGCGCCATCATCGCCGCCGTTTCGCGCACCAGGTCGGCCGCCGAGGTCGGCTGGAGCTGCAACTCGATGTGGCCGGTCTCGACGCGGGAGAGATCCAGGATGTCGTCCAGCACGGTGACCAGGGCGGCGCCGGCGCTGTCGATCAGGTTCACCTGGCGTCGCGCGTCGGGCGAGAGATCGTCGCGCTTGGCCAGCAGCTGGGCGAAGCCGAGCACGCTGTTCAAAGGCGTGCGGATCTCGTGGCTCATCGTAGCCAGGAACTCGGTCTTGGCCTCGGTGGCGGCCAGGGCGCGGGCGCGGGCGACGCGGGTCAGCTGCTCGCGCCGCTGCAGCATGCGCTTCAGGCGATCCTGTTGCGCCAGGACCAGGCTGGCGGCCATGCAGGTGTAGAAGAT
>JAYRLX010000582.1:0-1573 GCA_041905125.1 Caulobacter sp.
CCGACTACATCTACGAGAAGCTGACCGGCGAAAAGGGCGTCTTCTCGACGCGCATCGCCTACGTCGTCAAGTCGCGCGGCCAGTTCCTGCTGCAGATCGCCGATTCCGACGGCCAGAATGCGGCGACGGCGCTGACCTCGAGCGAGCCGATCATCTCGCCCGTCTGGTCGCCGGATGGCGGCAAGCTGGCCTACGTGTCGTTCGAGAAGAAGAAGCCGGTCATCTACGTGCATTCCCTGTCTTCCGGCCAGCGCATCATCGTCGCCAACTTCAAGGGCTCCAACTCGGCGCCGGCCTGGTCGCCGGACGGCCGCAAGCTGGCCGTCGTGCTCTCCAAGGACGGCAATTCCCAAATCTATACGGTCAATGCCGACGGCAGCGGCCTGCAGCGCGTCACCCAGTCCTCCGGCATCGATACCGAGCCGCGCTACTCGGCCGACGGCGGCAGCATCTTTTTCACTTCCGACCGCGGCGGCAGCCCGCAGGTCTACCAGGTCGGCGCCAATGGCGGCGACTCCCGCCGCGTCACCTTCGAGGGCAGCTACAACGTGTCGCCGCGCCCGTCGCCGGACGGCAAGAGCCTTGCCTTCATCACCCGTCGCGAAGGCCGTTTCCAGCTCGCCGCGATGGATCTGGCCAGCCGCCAGGTCCAGGTGCTGAGTGACTCGAACAAGGACGAATCCCCCAGTTTCGCTCCCAACAGCCGCATGATCCTGATCGCCACTGAAATTGGCGGTCGCGGCGTCCTATCGGCTGTGTCCAGCGATGGCAGGATCAAACAACGCCTCACGGTTGCCGCCGGCGATGTCCGCGAACCGGCCTGGGGCCCGTACTATCAATAATCCTCACCGGAGAACTTCGTGAAAAAACTGCTGATCCCTGCCCTCCTGTCGGCCCTGCTGGCCGCCTGCTCCACCACCCCGCTGCCGGAAGACGGCGCCGGCGCCCCGGTCGAATCGCGTACCGGCGGCTCCGCCTCCACCGGCATCACCCCGGTGACCGCCGGCGGCCTCGACGCCAGCGGCCTGCCGCGCGAGCTGACCGACCCGAAGAGCAAGCTGTCGCAGCGCAGCATCTACTTCGATCTCGACAGCTACGAGGTCAAGGACGAGTACAAGGATCTGGTCGCCGCCCACGCCAAGTACCTGACCGCCAACAAGGGCTTCAAGGTCCTGATCCAGGGCAACACCGACGAGCGCGGCAGCCGCGAATACAACCTGTCGCTCGGCCAGAAGCGTGCCGAAGCCGTCAAGCGTTCGCTGACCCTGCTCGGCGTCAAGGACGACCAGATCGAATCGGTCAGCCTGGGTGAAGAGAAGCCGAAGAACCCGGGTCACGACGACGCCGCCTGGGCCGAGAACCGTCGCGCCGACATCCTCTACAAGGCCCCGGACGGCCGCGGCGAGTTCTAAGCCATGCGCCCGGTTCGAATCGCCCTCCTGATCGCCGCCCTGGGTGCCGCACAGGCCCAGGCCGGCGTCTTCGACGACGACGAAGCGCGTCGCCAGATCGCCGACCAACGGATCAAGACCGAGGCGCGATTCGACCAGCAGGCCAAGGCCCAGCTGGATCT
>JAYRLX010000148.1:0-8790 GCA_041905125.1 Caulobacter sp.
CCTGCGGCCGCGCGCGATCGCCCCGGCTGAACGAGCGATAGGGATTGTAGTCGCCATAGGTGCCGTCGCGGTCGTGGCGGTCGCGTTCGCGGCGCTGGTCGCGGTGCTCGAAATAGCGCTCGTCGCCATAGTCGGCGGTCCGGCTGGAATAGCCGCTGGACCCGTAGTCGCCGGTCGAGCCGCCGAAGTCGTGGCCGCCGACCCGGCCCCAGTCGCCGGGCTGGCGATAGCCGGCGGCGCCCGCGCCATAGTCGGCGCCCGAGTTCATCCGGCCATAGCCGAAGTCGCCGCCTTGCTGGGCGGCGCGCAGGAACTGGCTTCCGCCTCGGCGTCGGTCGGTGCGATAGCCGTCGTCGGTGCGGTATCCGCCTTCGCTGCGATAGCTGTTGTCATAGGCCGGGTCGCGGCGGCGGCTGGCGTCATAGCCATAGCCCCGGTCCTGGTCGAAATCGGGCTCGACGTCGAAGCGGCCTTCGCGATCGTTCCATCGTTGCGGCATGGGTCTTCTCCCTGGCGTTCTGGACAAGCGGGCGCGTCCCTCGTGCGGGACAGCGTCTCGTGGGAAAGAACGGGCGGGCGGGAAGCGCCGTTCCTAAGGCCAGGCTTGCTCGGTTAATCTGTGGGTAACCTGTGGGGACTCGCGGTATGGCTTGGGACGAGACCGCTGCGTCCGGTTCTGGCGAAGCGGCTCGCCAGATAAGGTGCCGGGTTCAAAGCCCGGATAGTTCCGTCAACACTGAATGCGTTTCGACGACCGCTTCCTCGAAGAACTGAAGTCCCGCCTTCGCCCGTCCGACGTCGTCGGAAAGACGGTGAAGCTGCGGCGGCAGGGGCGCGAGTATGCGGGGCTGTCGCCGTTCACTAAGGAAAAGAGCCCGTCGTTCTTCGTCAATGACGAGAAGGGCTTCTACCACTGCTTCTCCAGCGGCAAGCACGGCGACATCATCAGCTTCCTGCAGGAGACCGAGCGGCTGACCTTCGCCGAGGCCGTCGAGCGCCTGGCGGCCGAGGCCGGCATGAGCCTGCCCGAGGTCGATCCCCGCGCCGCGCGCGAGGAGCAGAAGCGCTCGTCGCTCGGTGACTGGATGGAGCTGGCGGCCGCCTGGTTCGAGGGCGAGCTGCGCCGGCCCGGTGGCCAGGCGGCGCGCGCCTATCTGGAAAAGCGCGGCCTGCCCGAGAAGGAGTGGAGCCGCTTCCGCATCGGCTTCGCCCCCAACAACCGCACGGGCCTGAAGGACTATCTGATCGCCAAGGGCGCCAAGCCGGGCGACCTGGTCGACGCGGGCGTGCTGATCTCGCCTGAGGACGGCGGACAGCCCTATGACCGCTTCCGCGACCGGATCATCTTCCCGATCACCGACAGCCGGGGGAAGGTCGTCTCGTTCGGCGGCCGGGCGATGGATCCCGCCGCCCGCGCCAAGTACCTTAACGGCCCCGAGACCAGCCTCTTCCACAAGGGGCGGGTGCTGTACGGCCTGTTCGAGGCTCGCAAGATCCTCCACGCCGGCCAGAGCGGGGGCGAGAAGCCGCCGATGGTGGTGGTCGAGGGCTATATGGACGTCATCGCCTGCCAGCGCGCCGGGATCCCGGCCGTGGCGGCCATGGGCACGGCGCTGACCGAGGAGCAGATGGAGGGCCTGTGGCGCCTGCATCCGACCCCGACCCTGTGCTTCGACGGCGACAAGGCCGGCCGCCGCGCCGCCGACCGCGCCATCGACCGCGCCCTGCCGCTGCTGAAGCCCGGCCGCTCGTTCCTGTTCTCGATGCCGGTCGGCGGCAAGGATCCCGACGACGTGCTGCGCGAGCAGGGGCCCGCGGCGCTGAAGGCGCAGCTGGCCGACACCAAGCCGTTCGTCGAGGCCCTTTTCGAGCGCGAGCGCGACCTCGAGCCCTTCGACACGCCCGAACAGCGCACGAACCTGAAGGTCCGCCTGCGCACCCTGGCGGCGACCATCGCCGACAAGGACCTGGCCCACGCCTACAAGGAAGAGCTGCTCGACCGGCTCGATGAGATGCGCGCGGCGCGCCGGGTCAAGGCCGACGCCAGCGACGCGGGCCGCGCCCTGTCGCGACAGCGCTGGGACAACACCCCCCGGCGCGGCGGCAAGGGACGGCTGGAAGGCTCCACCGCCGAGGGGCGCCAGGCCGCCGCCGCCCTGCAGCAGGCGCCGCGCCCGTTCTCGGCGGCGCTGCTGATCGCCGCCATCCGCGACCCCAAGGTCGTGGACGACCGGATCGAGGTGCTGATGAACCAGGGCTTCGGCGACCAGCGGCTGGACGCCATCGCCCAGGAGCTGGTCAACCTGCGCATGGACGCCGACCACGTCGAGGCGAACATGGTGCGCGGACGCCTGGCCTCGGCGGGCTATGACGACGCGACGCTCTCGGCGCTGGAGCGCTCGGCCGCGCATGTGAAGGCGTTGGACGCCGCCCAGAGCGCGGCCCAAAGCCCGGAGGACGCGATCCGGGGACTGTGGTCGCAGGCCTTCGACCTGCTGCTGCGGCTGACGGCGCTGGAGCGGGCGGTGGACGACGCCAAGGCCGATCTGGCCGACGAAAGCGACTTCCAGACCCTACTGCGGCTGAAGACCGAGCGCGACGCGGTCAAGCGGCTGATCGACAGCGGCGGCTGGACCGACCCAAGCCTGGTGGCCCAGGTCCTCCATTAGAGTTAAGCGGCTTCAACCTTCACGGTTGCCTTTCGGTCGTGGGAGTTGTGTGCTGGGGGCGGCGCGTCGGGGGACGAACCGCCGATCTCTTGACCGCGCGCCGGAAACCACTGCGAGACCAGCTTGTCGGACGCCGAAAGACCGCAGCCCAGCCTGACCACGGAGGCGATGACCCGCGTGCTCGCCAGCGAGGCGCGCTTCCGGGCGGCGATCGAGGCGGTGCAGGGCGTGCTTTGGACCAACAACGCGCGCGGCCAGATGGAAGGCGAGCAGCCGGCCTGGGCGGCGCTGACCGGCCAGACGCTCGACGCGTACCAGGGCTTTGGCTGGACCAAGGCCGTGCACCCCGACGACGTCGAGCCCACGCTGAAGGCCTGGCTGGAGGCGGTGGCCGAAAAGCGCACCTTCGAGTTCGAGCACCGGGTGCGGCGCCATGACGGCGTCTGGCGCGACTGTCGCATTCGCGCCGTCCCTCTGTTGGAGGAGTCCGGCGAGATCCGCGAGTGGGTGGGCGTCCACACCGACATCACCGAACAGAAGGCCGCCGCCGACAAGCTGCGTGAAAGCGAAGCCCTGTTCCGCATCCTCGCCGACGCCGCGCCGGCGCCGATCTGGATAACGGAGCCTTCCGGCGAGGTCGAGTTCGTCAACGCCGCCTTCGCCGAGCTTGCCAATGTCGGTCGGGGCGACCTGATGGGCCACGCCTGGATCGCTCTGATCCATCCCGACGACCTCGCCGAGATCCTGGTGCGTCGCGAGGCGGCGCGGGCCGGGCCCGATCCTTACAGCTTCGAGGCCCGCTTCCGGCGTCACCCCGAAGGCTGGCGCTGGATGCTGGTCAACGCCAAGCCGCGCATCGACGCCAGCGGCGTCTTTCTCGGCTATGTCGGGATGGCCATGGACCTGACCGAGATCAAGACGGCCCAGGCCCACCAGCAGCTGCTGATCAACGAGCTGAACCACCGGGTCAAGAACACCCTGTCCTCGAACCAGTCGATCGCTCGCCAGACCCTGCGCGCGGACGACGTGGCGCCGCGGGCCCGCGACCAATTCGTCGAGCGGCTGATGGCGATGTCGGCGGCTCATAACGTGTTGACCAGCGAAAACTGGTCGGGCGCGGTCATCGACGACATCCTGCGCGAGGCCCTGAAGCCGTTCTCGGACGACCGCGACCCCGATCGCATCACGATCAACGGCCCGTCCCTGCGCGTCGAGCCTGGCGCGGCCCTGGCCCTGGCGCTCGCGGCCCACGAGCTGGGCACCAACGCGGCCAAGTACGGCGCGTTGTCGTCGCCGGGCGGCCGGGTCAGCGTCGAGTGGGCGCTGGAGGGCGACAAGCACGCCGTGGTCCGCTGGCGCGAGCGGGGCGGGCCCGAGGTCAGCGCCCCGACCCATCGCGGCTTCGGCGCGCGGCTCCTTGAGCGCGGCCTGGCGGGCGACCTGGGCGGCAAGCCCGAGCTGATCTTCCTGCCGCAGGGCGTCGAGGCCAGGCTGCCGGTGCGGGTCGCCTGATCGGCGAGGTGGCGTCGAGAAGTCCCGGCCTGGCGCTGCAAATCTTTGCGGTCCAGAGGCCGTCCCATCTTGACACTGGCGTCACCCACAGCCACATGCCGACTCAAGGATTTGCCACGCAGCTGATTGACATCGCTCGGGCCGCCGGAGCGCGCGCCCTTATCGAAACAGGATGTCACCCTCGCCGCCGCCCCAAGTCCCCAGCGGTCGCTGACCCCTTCGGGAGATGCGCCAGACCGCGCTTATCGCCTTGTGTCTCCGACGGGTCTCTCGCGGAGCGTTCTCACGTGGCGGCGAGCGCAGGATGGCGACCTGACGGGAACGTGATCCCTGGGTAAGCGCTGATCAAGGCGCGGACGAGGCCGGCAAGCCTTTTCGAAACGAATTTTTCGGCGCGCGTCTTGCAGGATCGAGGCGACGTCGATTGCGGAGAGCTTGATGAGCACCAATTCCTCGGCCGAGACGGAAGCCCCGGAAACCACCGGCGGCGATGGCCCGCTGCTCGACCTGACCGACGCCGGCGTCAAGAAGTTCATCAAGCAGGCGAAAGCCCGCGGCTACGTCACGATGGACGAGCTGAACAAGGTGCTGCCGTCGGAGGAAGTGTCTCCCGACGCGATCGAAGACACCCTGGCCATGCTCAGCGAGATGGGCGTCAACGTCGTCGAGGCCGAAGAGGACGCCGAGGGCGGCGAGGGCGGCGAAGTCGCCACGCGCGACGAAGGCACGGCCGTCATCACCAGCGACAAGCCGGCCGCCTACGACCGCACCGACGACCCCGTGCGGATGTACCTGCGCGAGATGGGCTCGGTCGAGCTGCTGTCGCGCGAGGGCGAAATCGCCATCGCCAAGCGCATCGAGGCCGGCCGCGACACCATGATCCGCGGCCTCTGCGAGTCCGCCCTGACCTTCGAAGCCATCATGGTGTGGCGCGAGGAGCTGGGCTCGGGCCGCATCCTGCTGCGTGAAGTCATCGACCTGGAAGCCACCTACGCCGCGATCAACGGCGTGGCCGCCGCGCCGGCCGCCGAGGACGAAGAAGGTCCTGCCGAGCCGATCGACGACGAAGCCGGCGAGGCCAAGGCCGAAGGGGCCGAGGGCGAGGACGACGACGATTTCGACGACGGCGCCGGTCCGACCGTCAGCGCCA
Organism: Caulobacter sp.; assembly: GCA_041905125.1. Lineage (GTDB taxonomy): Bacteria > Pseudomonadota > Alphaproteobacteria > Caulobacterales > Caulobacteraceae > Caulobacter. The sequence continues at coordinate 5,332 of JAYRLX010000148.1, forward strand.
TGGAAGGCGAGCTGCGCGAAGGCGTGATGGCCATCCTGGACGCCATCGCCAGCGAGTTCGAAAGCTTCCGCAAGCTGCAGGACAAGCTGGTCGGCAGCCGCCTGAAGGGCGAGGACCTGTCCGAAGCCGACCGCAAGGCCTATGAAGGCCTGTCGGCGACGATCATCCAGCACCTGAAGACGCTGAAGCTGAACAACAACCGCATCGAGGCTCTGGTCGAGCAGCTCTATGCGATCAACAAGCGCCTGATCGGCCTGGAAGGCCGCCTGCTGCGCCTGGCCGACAGCTACGGCATCAGTCGCGCCGAGTTCCTGAAGGCCTATTTCGGCTCGGAGCTGAACCCGACCTGGACCGACCAGGTCAAGGCGATGGGCGTGCGCTGGACCAAGTTCGTCGAGAACGACAACAGCTCGATCAGCGACATCCGCCAGGAGATCGCCGCGCTCGCCACCGAGACCGGCGTGCCGATCGACGACTACCGCCGCATCGTCCAGACCGTGCAGAAGGGCGAGCGCGAGGCCCGTCAGGCCAAGAAGGAGATGGTCGAGGCCAACCTGCGCCTGGTGATCTCCATCGCCAAGAAGTACACCAACCGCGGCCTGCAATTCCTGGACCTGATCCAGGAGGGCAACATCGGCCTGATGAAGGCCGTCGATAAGTTCGAATACCGCCGCGGCTACAAGTTCTCGACCTACGCCACCTGGTGGATCCGTCAGGCGATCACCCGCTCGATCGCCGACCAGGCGCGGACCATCCGTATCCCGGTGCACATGATCGAGACGATCAACAAGATCGTCCGCACCAGCCGCCAGATGCTGCACGAGATCGGCCGCGAGCCGACCCCGGAAGAGCTGGCCGAAAAGCTGGCCATGCCGCTGGAAAAGGTCCGCAAGGTCCTGAAGATCGCCAAGGAGCCGATCTCGCTGGAAACGCCGATCGGCGACGAGGAAGACAGCCACCTGGGCGACTTCATCGAGGACAAGAACGCCGTCCTGCCGATCGACGCGGCCATTCAGTCCAACCTGCGGGAAACCACCACCCGCGTGCTGGCCTCGCTGACCCCGCGTGAAGAGCGCGTGCTGCGCATGCGCTTCGGCATCGGCATGAACACCGACCACACGCTGGAAGAAGTCGGCCAGCAGTTCTCGGTGACCCGCGAACGCATCCGCCAGATCGAGGCCAAGGCCCTGCGCAAGCTCAAGCACCCGTCGCGGTCGCGCAAGCTGCGCAGCTTCCTGGACTCGTAATATTTAGGTCTTTCTGAGTATTTTTGATTATAAATTTAAGGCGCTTAAATCTATAGGGTTTGAGCGCCTTTTATATTTTTGAAATGTCTACGCAATAAGAGGGGTTCTATTTTTAATACTTAGATTTTTTATTGTATATTTTGCTAATTTTTTTAAATTATCATTGATATTAATGAGGATATCCATCCGAAGCTGGCTCTCAAGTTCTCTGATAGGGATAGTAGTATATCTTTGTTTGATGTGAAGAAGTTTAATATGCTTGCGGTTAGCTTGTCGGAGTGCTTTAAGGCTTCAGTGACTCCCTCTTTTGTTAATGCGTCTCTTCCTGCCTTAGCTATTCCTTTTATCTGTTCTATTATGTGCCTTCCAATAAATGATAGTATTCCTCGGGCCCAATTGTGCTTTACGGAAACATTTCCTCGCACCAATGTTTCTGAGTTTTCGTCGTGTTGCGATATTTTTTCCGTTATTTCTGCAGTATCTTTGTGAAGTATGTTTGGGGAATTGGTTAGGTGGTGGAGGACGGGGTTCAATAAATCTTTACTAACAAAGGAGGTGTCTCTCGAAAGTTCCTGATATCTGTCTATTTCGGTAGTGATTTCCGATGCCTCCGGAAAAAGAGACATAAGCGCGGCGTGCGCTATCATTAGTGATGCTATTTTGCTGCGGGCATCAGTCGATAGGGGGACATTCTCGTCCTCATTTGGTGGTAGGGCTGCTTTTATATTTAAATGATTCTCTATATCTAAACCGGCAAGTAGTAGCGAAAATGGCCCTGACTTTGCGGTAGTAGATACTAATTTTTCAAAGTATTTTGAAACTAGTAGTGATAGTTCTCTGTGGGAATTTAGAAGCCTGTCCTGGCAATAAGAGTTTAATTCTTCGCAACGATATAAAGCCTCGTTCTTTCTGCGCAAAAAATCGGATCGCGGCTTCTTTGGTATGTAAACCACAAGATTTCTCTTGCTGGAAAAATTCGGTGAATACCTTGAGGATGACTCAATATTCTTAATGATAGAGTTTGCTTGCCTCTCTATCCTCTTTTCATTGTACATATAATCGACGACGTCGTATCGCGTTATTCCTTGTTCTTGGAGGAAATAAGCGGCGTGACTTTCTCTCTCTGAAAACAGAGCAAGTAGGACATTTGCTCCGGTCACCTCTGCATCTTTGTCGCCGTCCGTTTCTCGACGGGACTCTGTGTGTATAACCGCTCTTTGGATAACACGTTGAAAACCGGCGGTTGGCTTTGGGTCTTCATCGTCGTCCACGACTAAGGAATTCAACTCCTCATCCAGGTAACGAGTGCAAACGCGCTCTAATTCCTCCGGGTTTACACCGCACCCATCGAGTACTTCTCGAGCGTCTGGGTCCTTTGTGATGGCGCACAAGAGGTGTTCCAAAGCAGCGAATTCGTGTTTGCGATCGCTGGCCAGGGCAACGGAGCGGTGAAGCGTTTCTTCCAGGTCGCGGCTAAATTGCATTTGCGGCCCCCTAAGTGGCTCTACCATAGGGGGCGTTTTTCGGACCGCAAACCACTCACTTGCAGAGCCTCCGCTAGAGGTTTGCTGAGGCAGTCAGCACTGGGCGGCGACACCTAAATAATCCAGGCTCTTGACTGTCAGCGATAGCCAAAGCTCGCCAGCTTAGCTTTTGTCAAACGCCATTTTTGCAAGCTGTTCCGCCTGGCGCTCCATGTCGTCGGCCTTGCTCGGCAGGCTGCGGGACAGATCCTTCAGCTCCTCGTCCGTCACGATCTGGCCGCGGGCGCGGTTCTCGGCGATCTGCTTGGCGCGGTAGGCCGGGTCGCGCAGGCGGACGGCTTCCTCGCGCATCTCACGCGCGCCGGCGCGCATCTGTTCGGCGCCCTTGGCCATGTCGATCCGGACCTGCTTCATCGCCACGACCCGTGCGCGCTCCCCGGCCTTGCGGGCTTCTTCGCCCATGCGGCGGGCTTCCTCCGCGGAGAGGCGCGCCTGCTGGGCGTAGACGCGCGCCTGGGCGCGAGCCTCGCGAGCGGCGGCCTCGATCTCGTCGCGATGCGCCTCGACCTGGCGGCGGATCTCGTCGGCGTTGATGCGTGAGGCCTCGGCGACCTGACGGGTCCAGTCGGCCTGGGCGCGCGCCTGGGCGCGGTCCCATTCGGCCTGCGCCCGCGCCTGGGCCGCATCATAGGCGTCCGCCGCGCTGGCGGCCGGAGCCGCCGGAGCCG
>JAYRLX010000149.1:0-8784 GCA_041905125.1 Caulobacter sp.
AACTGGGCCCTTGCTGGGTCTGTTCGGCGGCGGCGACTGGCCGGTGGAAGCGTTTCGGACCTTCGTGAAGCAGTCGGGCGGCGGCCACATCGTCGTGCTGCGCGCCCGCGGCGGCCGCGAACTGCAGGACGAGATCTACAAGGATGTCGGCGGCGCGGTCTCGGTCGAGACCCTGGTGATCCACAATGAGGACGCCGGCGAAGATCCCAAGCTGCTGGCCATCATCGCCCATGCGGACGGTATTTTCTTCGGCGGTGGCGACCAGAGCAACTATGTGCGCGCCTGGAAGGGCACGGCGTTGAACAAGGCGCTGGATGCTCACGTCAAGGCGGGCAAGCCGATCGGCGGCACCAGCGCGGGCCTCGCGGTCCTGGGCGGCTATGTCTATGGCTGCCTCGACTCCATCAGCCTGACGTCGCCGGACGCGCTGAAGAATCCGACCGGCTCCAGCGTCACGCTCGTGCGCGATTTCCTGCACCTGCCGTACCTGTCCAAGGTCATTACCGACACCCACTTCGACAAGCGTGATCGCCAGGGGCGGCTCGTGACCTTTGTCGGACGCCTGATCCAGGAAGAGAACGATATGGCTATCACCGGCCTTGGCGTCGACGAGGCCGGCGCGATGCTGATCGACGCCCAGGGGATCGGCCGTTACTACGGCCCTGGCCGCGCCTGGCTGGTGCGTCCGATGAAGAAGCCGGCGACGATCATCGCTGGCCAGCCGCTGACCTACGCCGCGTTCCCGATCGTGGGGCTGGGACCCAAGAGCACCCTCGACTTCAAGACGTTCCGGGTGACCAATCCCGAGTTCACCATCACCGCGCGCGTCGATAAGGGCGTGCTGATCCGCAGCGACCGCCAGAACAAGCCCAATGCGCGTTAGGACCGAGATGATGTTCAAAACCGTCAGTCGTTTCGCGTTCGTCGCGCTTTCGGCCCTCATGTTGGCCGCGCCCGCGACGGCGGCGGAGACGGCGTCCCAATGGTCTCTGGCGGTCCACGGCGGAGCGGGCGTGCTTGAGCGCGGCGAGCTGACGCCCGAGAAGGACAAGGCCTATCGCGCCGGGCTGAACGCGGCGCTGGAAGCTGGCGCGAAGGTTCTGAAGGCGGGCGGCTCCAGCCTCGACGCGGTCGAGGCCGCTGTCCGGGTGCTGGAGGACAATCCCCTGTTCAACGCCGGCAAGGGCGCGGTCTTTACGGCCGAGGGCCGCAATGAGCTGGATGCGGCGATCATGGACGGCGCGACCTTGAAAGCCGGCGCCGTCGCGGGCACCACCGGCACGCGCAATCCGATCAGCCTGGCGCGCGCGGTCATGGAGAAGTCTCCCCACGTGCTGCTGGCCCGCGAGGGCGCTGACCAGTTCTCGAAGGCTATGGGGCTGGAACAGGCGCCGCCCGAGTATTTCTATACCGAGGAGCGCTGGAAGCAGTTGCTGGCCTGGCGCAAGGATCAACATGCCGCGCTGGACCCCACCCACCTGTTCGGCACGGTCGGCGCGGTCGCCCTGGATCAGGCCGGCCACGTCGCCGCCGCGACCTCGACCGGCGGCATGACGGGCAAGCGCTGGGGCCGCATCGGCGACAGTCCCATCATCGGCGCGGGAACCTACGCGCGAGACGGCGTCTGCGCCGTCTCGGCCACCGGCTCGGGCGAGTACTTCATCCGGGAAAGCGCCGCGCGTCAGGTCTGCGACCGCGTGGCCTGGAAGGGTGAAGCCATCCAGCAGGCGGCCGACGGGACCATGGCCTCGATCACCAAGATCGGCGGCGATGGCGGACTGATCGCCATCGACGGCCAGGGGCGCGTGGCGTTCGGCATGAACGACCTTGGCATGTATCGTGGCGCGATCTCCTCGGCGGCGCCTGCGCCGCGCACGGCGATCTACGCCGATGAGCCGTCGCCGCGTTGATCTGAAGCGCCAACTGGGGGAGCGGGCGTGACGAAGTCGGACGATCGAGGACTGAACGACCTGGACCGGCGCTTGCTGGCCCTGCTGAGGGAGGATTCCCGACAGCCGGTGACCAAACTGGCCAGCGATCTGGGCCTATCCCGCGCCAATGTTTACGCTCGCCTCAGCCGGCTGGAGGAGGAGGGCGTGATCGGCGGTTATACCGTCAGGCTGGGTGAGGCCTACGATCGTCGACTGATCCGCGCCCAGGTGATGATCAAGGCCTTGCTGAAGCACGCGAAGGCGATCGAAGAGGCCTTGGCTCGGATGCCCGGGCTTTCGGCGTTGCACGCGATCAGCGGCGAATACGACCTGATCGCGGTCGTTGAAGCCGAGACGGTCGGCGAACTGAACGCCCTGATCGACGCCATCGGCGAGCTGGAGGGGATCGAGCGGACGACGTCATCGATCCTGCTGGCGACGAAGGTCCTGCGCTAAGGGCCGTTGTCGAGCTTTTCTCTCGCCAGTCCCGCCCAAGTCGGCGGTTTTTGCGGTCTGCTCCGACATAACCTCTTGCAAGGGGTTCAGCGGAGAGACGCCGTGCAGCTTGAGCAGATCCATACCGGGCCGGGCTTCCTGGGCGTCGCGGCCGACTCGGGACGCGCCGCGCCGCATCGCGCCCATGTCATGCTGCGACTGGCGCGACGAGACATGGAGAGCGTCGAGCGCGATCTGGCGGACCTCGCCGAACTGACCGCGCTGCACCAGATCTCGGGCGACTACGATCTGGTGGCGGTGGTTGAAGCCTCCCAGGCCGAAGCGCTGGACGCGTTGATCGCGAGGATCACCCGCCTGTCCGGAGTCAGCGCGGTCATGACCTCCCGGCTCCTGTCTCCCGTTCAAGCCGGCGCGCGATCCTTCGCCGCCTGAAGCCTTTCGCCAGAAAGAGACGCGCCGTGGAATTTCCCTATCCGTGCCTGATGTTCCTCGCGGACGTCGATCGCGTCAGCGCCAAGACCGCCTTGGGCGTGGCCTATTGGCGTCCTGACGCCTGTGTCGGCCAACTGCGCTTGCCCGGCGGCGAGGTCGATCTTGGCCTGCCCGACATGAGCCCGAGCGCGGCAAAGGTCGCCGGCGCGCGCTCCTTGCTGATCGGCGTGGCCAACGCCGGCGGCTTCATTCCGCCGCACTGGGAAGCGGTGCTGATCGACGCTCTGGAAGCGGGCCTGGATCTGGTTTCGGGCCTGCATACTCGTCTCGGCAGCCTGCCGCGGGTTCGGGAGACGGCCGAGCGCCTCGGGCGTCGGCTGTTCGAGGCGCGCGAGGCCGATCCCCGCTTCATCGTGGTCGGCGAGGGCGCAAAGCGTAGCGGTCGGCGCCTGCTGACTGTCGGCACCGATTGCGCTGTCGGCAAGATGTACGCGGCGCTGGCCCTCACCAAGGAGCTGAAGGCGCGGGGCGTCGACGCCGACTTCCGCGCCACCGGCCAGACCGGCATCTTCATCGCCGGCTCGGGCGCGCCGATCGACGCGATCGTCTCGGATTTCGTGGCCGGGGCGGCCGAGGCGCTGAGTCCGGCGGCGGCGCCAGACCACTGGGACATTATCGAGGGGCAGGGCTCGTTGTTCCATCCCGCCTACGCGGGCGTCACGCTGGGTCTGCTGCACGGCAGCCAGCCTGACGCGCTGGTGCTCTGCCACGATGCGTTGCGGACGGCGATCGACGGGCTGGAGACCTTCCCGACGCCTAGCCTGGCCGAGGCGGCGGAGCTGAATCTGCGGCTGGCGAGGCTGACCAGTCCCGCCGTGCGCCTCGCCGGGGTCTGCGTGAACACCTCGCGGCTCTGCCCTGAGGACGCCGAGGCCTATCTTCGGGACGTGACGGCTGAACTGGGCGTTCCCTGCTGCGATCCGGTGCGCACGGGTGTGGCGCCGATCGTCGATGGCTTGCTCGAGGATGTCGCGCGCCGAGGCGCGGCCTGATGCGGCTGACCGCCCGGTCGCGGGTCCACGCCCTGATCGAACCGTTCGTCATCGCGCGGAAAGCCTACACCGAGGCCGTCGTCGTCGAGGTCGAGATCGCGGCGGACGGCGTGGTTGGGCGCGGCGAGGCCGCGGGCGTCGATTATCGCGGCGACACCCCCGATCGAATGCTGTTGCAACTGCACGATCTGGCCGAGCGGCTGGAGCGAGGCGAAGAGCTGGACCGCGTGCGTTTGCAGGCGCTCTTGCCGGCGGGCGGCGCCCGCAACGCCGTCGATTGTGCGCTCTGGGACCTGGACTCCAAGCGCTCGGGCGTCTCCGCCGTCGTTCAGGCGGGCTTGGCCCCGCTGACGCCCGTCGAGACCTTCGTCACGCTGGGCATGGATACGCCGGAGGCCATGGGCGCAAAGGCCGCGCGCTGGGCGAGCCGCTATGGCGCGCTGAAGGTCAAGCTGGGCGACGCGGACGACATGGCGCGTCTTGAGGCCATTCGCGCGGCGGCGCCGGCGGCCCGCCTGATCGCCGACGCCAACCAAGGCTGGACGCTCGGGCAGCTCAATGACCGTGCGCCGCGCATGGCTCAATTGGGCGTGGAGCTTTTGGAACAGCCGCTGCCGGTGGGCCGGGATGACGAGCTTTTCGACTATCGCGGCGCCGTGCCGCTGTGCGCCGACGAGTCGTTCGACGATCGCGCGGACCTCGACAAGGTCCTGGGCCGCTACGCCTTCTGCAACATCAAGCTGGACAAGGCCGGGGGGCTGACCGAAGCGCTGGCGCTGGCCGCCGCGGCGCGCCAAGCCGGCTTGCGGCTGATGGTCGGCTGCATGGAGGGAACCTCGCTGGGCGTCGCTCCGGCGCTGCTGCTGGCGCAGAGCTGCGAGATCATCGATCTGGATTGCCCGATGCAGCTCGTCAACGATGTCGATGGCGGTTTCGGCTACCAGGACGGCTGGCTGAGACCCAACGGGCCGGCGCTTTGGGGCTAAGGGTCAGGCGTCCAAGTCTTGACCGGTCGCCAGCAGGGCGGTCAGGTCCAGGTTCGCCTCGCCCTTCAGCTTCTTGGTCACGGGCAAGGTCACGTAGTCGAACGAGACGTTCAGCGTGTCCAGCATGTGCTCCATGATGGTCTGATAGTGCTCGATGCCGAAGGCGGCCACCGTGATCAGATAGTCGACGCCGCCCAGCACGGCCTGGCAGCCGATCACGTTGGGCAGGTCGGCGATGCCGGCTTCGAACACCTTGGCCTTGGCGTAGGAGTAGTCCGTCAGCTTGATCTGCACGACGAAGGTCGAGAGCTTGGCCAGCCGCCCAAGGTCGACCTCGGCGTGATAGCCGCGAATGATCTTGGACTTCTCAAGCCGTTTCATCCGCTCCCAGCAGCGCGACGCCGACAGTCCGACCAGTTCGCCCATAGCCGCCTTGGTCACGCGTCCCTGGCGCTGCAGCAGCGCCAGAATCTTGAGGTCGATGCGGTCGAGGTCCTTGCGCGGGTCCGTCATGGGCCGTCCTTGCTGGTCGTCGCGTCACGCTTAGCGCAACGGCGGCGGGAAAGGTAAGCGCCTGCGGCGGATCCCGGGAAGGCTCCTCGCGCCAAGAGCCCGTGAAACAGCGGAAACGCTTGCCAGCCCGCGCTAGACTTCGCCGGATGCAACAGAGCGTGGGCGTATGAGACTTCACCTGTTCCGGTCGGCCCTGGGCGCGACCTTCGCTTGCCTGCTGGGGTCAAGCGCCCTGGCCTCGACGCTGATCGTCCACGCCAAGGTGATCGACGGCTCCGGCGCGCCGGCCCGTTCGGTCAGCGTGCGGATCGACAAGGATCGCATTGTCGCCGTCGGACGGCTCAAGCCCGCGCCGGGCGAGGCCGTGGTCGACGCCAAGGGTTTGGCCCTGGCGCCAGGCTTCATCGACGCCCACAGCCATCACGACCGGCAGGCCGAGAAGACGCCGGACATGGCGATGCTGGCCGCCCAGGGCGTCACCACGATCGTGGTGGGGCAGGACGGCGAGTCCGCCGTGCCGATCAGGACCTATTTCGATCAGCTGGTTCGCTCGCCGCTCGCCGTCAACGTCGCCTCCTATACGGGCCACGGCAGCTTGCGCGCCCGCGCCATGGGGCAGGACTACAAGCGCCCGGCCACACAGGCCGAGATCGCGCACATGAGCGCCGAGCTGTCCGAGGATCTCCGCGCGGGATCGCTGGGCCTTTCGACGGGGCTCGAATACGACCCTGGCATCTACGGGACGCCTGACGAGGTGATCGCCCTGGCCAAGACCGCGGCGGCGGGCGGCGGACGCTATATCAGCCACTTGCGCAGCGAGGACGTGAAGCTGGATGCGGCGATCGATGAGATCATCAAGATCGGCCGCGAAGCGAAGTTGCCTGTGCAGATCTCACACCTGAAGATCGGCATCGTCGATCGCTGGGGCGAGGCGCCTAAGATCCTCGCCAAGCTGGACGCCGCGCGCGCCCAGGGTGTGGACATCACCGCCGACGTCTATCCGTACAGTTTTTGGCAGAGCAATCTTTCGGTGCTGCTGCCGGAGCGAAACTTCGAGGATCGCGCCGCCGCGCGGTTCGCCCTGTCCAAGCTGACCACGCCCGAAGGACTGCGGATCGCGGTGTTCGCGCCGGATCCCTCGCTGGTCGGCAAGACCATCGCCCAGATCGCGGCCGAGCGGCGCGCCGATCCGGTCGAGACCTATCTGGCGCTGACCCGGCAGTCAGAGGCCTATGGCGCGGCTCACCCCGAGGTCGAGCGGGTGGACGCGGTGATCGGCTCGGCGATGGCCGAGTCCGACATCGCCGCCTTCGTCGCCTGGAAGTACGCGGTGATCTGCTCGGACGGCATGACCCACGGTCTTCACCCGCGCGGGTTCGGAGCCTTCGCCAAGATCCTGCGGGTCTACGTCCGGGAAAAGCGTCTGCTGACCCTGGAACAGGCCGTCCACAAGATGTCGGCGCAGACGGCCGCCCAGCTCGGCTTGGCCGAGCGGGGTGAAATCGCGCCGGGCTTTCATGCCGATCTCGTGCTGTTCGATCCCGCGCGTGTCGCCGACCGTTCGGATCTGGACCACCCCAACGCCGTGGCGACCGGCGTCAGCACGGTCTGGGTCAACGGCGTCGTCGTGTTCGACAAGGGCGCCACGACGCGCGCGCGACCCGGGCAGGTCGTGCGGCGGGCCGGCTGGTCGTCGGGAAGTTAGGCGGCCCTCCGTCATCTTGATGGTTCGCGGACGCGCCGGTCGAACCGCGGGCCTAGCCGTTCGACATCATGATCGGCGCCCCCGCGATCACGCTGTCACGCATCCGTCGTCAACGCCTTCTAGTCCCGGCCCTGATGTCAGCCGGGATTCTGGTCATGTTCAATCGTCTTTGGTTGGTCGCCGCCGTCTCGGCGGCGGTCGTGGGCCTCGGTTCCTCGGCGGCGGCCGCGCCCGGCGCGCTGGCCCACCTGCCGCTGACCCAGAACGGAGGAACCTGGGCGTCCGGGCACGTGCAGGGCGTCGCGGTCGATGTGAAGGGCGGCTACGTCTATTACTCGTTCACGAACCTGCTCGCGAAGTACGACTTCGACGGGAAGCTGATCGGGACCCTGGTCGGCTGGACTGGGCACCTGGGCGACCTCGATTTCAATCCGGCCGACGGCAAGGTTTATGGGTCGCTCGAATACAAGAAGGATAAGGCGTTCTACATCGCCGTCATCGACGTGGCGCATCTGAACAAGGTCGGCGTCGAGGCGAGCCAAAGCGCGATCTTTCGCACCGTCTATCTGCCCGAGGTCGTGAAAGACTATTCCGCCGACCTGGACGGCGATGGGCAGCTCGATGGCGACGACGGCAAACTCAAGGGCGATGGAGCCGCCTCGCGCGATCACCGCTATGGCTGTTCGGGCATCGACGGGGTGTCGTTCGGCCCAGCGTTCGGTCACGTGGACGGGCCGCGCTACCTGACCGTGGCCTACGGAATCTACGGCGACACGTCGCGGGCCGACAATGACCATCAGGTGCTGCTGCAGTACGACGTCGGCGACTGGGACCGCTACGCCAGCGCGCTGACCGAGGCGGCGCCGCACCACAATGGCCCTGCGGCGCCGAACGGCAAATACTTCGTCCGCACCGGCAACACGCGCTACGGCGTCCAGAACCTGGCCTATGACGAAACCCAGCAGCGCTGGTTCATGGGCGTCTATCGGGGCGGCAAGCCGGACTTCCCCAACTATCTCTTGTTCGCCATTGACGCGCGCGCCAGGCCGGCCGCGGCGGACTTGGTGGGCGTGCCAGCGCCTGGCGGCAAGGGATGGGAGCAGGGGGCGCTGATCCCCCTCGCCGCCGACGGCCTGAAGGATCCCGCCACCGGCGTGCGCGGCTGGAACCAGAAGGCCGACGTCGGTTTCCAGCCTGTCGGTCGCGGGCTGTTCTATGTCTCCGCCAACGCCGCGATCGATGGCAAGCAGACGGCCGACCTCACCCTGATGCGCTGGACCGGCGACGCCCAGCAGCCGTTTGCGCCGGCTACGGAAGAAGACGTTCGCGCCCTGACCGCCACGCCGGCCGCGCGGTGATTTCCGGCCCCGGCTAAGCCGGACTGTCACAATAGATGGCTAGGCAGGTTTTCGAACCGAAGGGCGCCTGCGCCGGGGTTAGCGCGATAGTCAGCCAGCGGATTACGGATGAGCAGCGCCGACAGGGATAGGACATTGTGGTTCCTGCGGAACATCCTTCCGCATGAGCCGGCGCTGCGGGGCTGGCTGTCGCGCGGCGCCTTGCCCGGGCTCGACGCCGACGACGTCATCCAGGAAGCCTATTCGATCCTGGCCGAGCTTGAGTCGGTCGATGGCATCCGGCATCCGCGCGCCTATCTGTTCCAGGTCGCCAGGTCGATCATCACGCGCCATGTCCGCCGCGCCCGGATC
>JAYRLX010000583.1:0-1566 GCA_041905125.1 Caulobacter sp.
TGGCCAAGGCGTTGCGCGCCAGGCTCGGCGATCGCGTGACCTTCGTGGGCGTCGGCGGCGTGAAAATGGCCGAGCAGGGGATCCAGAGCCCTTTCGACATCGCCCAGCTGTCCATTCTGGGCATCTGGGAGGGACTGAAGGCCTATCCCACGGTCAAGGCGCGCCTGGCCGACACCGTGGCGCTGGCGGTGCGCGAGAAGCCGGACGTCGCCGTGCTGATCGACAGCTGGGGCTTCAACATCCGGCTGGCCAAGGCCCTGCGGAAGGCCAATCCCGACATCGCGCTGGTGAAGTACGTGGCCCCTCAGGTCTGGGCTTATCATGCCGCTCGCGCCCATACCCTGGCGAAGGCGGTCGACCTGCTGCTGTCCATCCAGCCGATGGACAAGGCCTATTTTGACGCGGCGGGGCTGGAGAACGTCTTCGTCGGCAATTCGGCGTTGGCAAAACGGTTCGATCAAGCCGACTCCCAGCGCCTCCGCGCCGCCATCGGCGTTAGCGCCGACGATCCGATGCTGCTGGTCCTGCCCGGCAGCCGTCCCTCGGAGATCGAGCGGGTCATGCCGGCTTTCGAAGATGCGGTGCTCCGACTGAAGGCCGATCGTCCGGAATTGGCAGTGGTCGTGCCCGCCGCCTACACTGTTGTCGAGGCGGTCAAGGCCAGGGTCGCCGGCTGGCCGTTCCGGGCGCATGTGATCGAGGACGAACAGCTCAAGGATGACGCCTTCGTCGCCGGCGACGTGGCCCTGGCCTGCAGCGGCACCGTGACGACCGAGCTGGCCCTGGCGGGGCGTCCGATGGTGGTGGGCTACAAGACCGGCGCCATCACCTACGCCATCCTCAAGCACCTGATGAAGCCGCGCTGGATCACCCTGTTCAACATCGCCGCCGGCCGCGCCATCGCGCCCGAGTTCATCCAGCATGCGTGCGAGGGGGAGGCCCTCGCGCGGGCGGTCGGCGAACTGCTCGATGATCCCGAACGCCGAGCGCGGCAGGCGGCCGAGCAGTACGAGGCGCTCGACAAGATGGGCCGGGGCATGCCCGATCCGTCCGAGGCTGCGGCGACCGCGATGATCGATTTCCTGACGGCGCGCGGCGCACTTCAAGGTTAACCGGCGGTTTACGTCCAAGGCTTAATCTCTGGATAACGTCCCTCGCGGAGCCGTCGTCGTGGCCATAGACCCGACCGCGCCCCTGACTCCGGTGACTCCCGCCGCGCCGGCTGGGAGCCAGCCGAATTCGGTCGTTCTGCAAGCCATGGCCCGCGCCGCCTTGGCCAATGTCACCAATACGCTGGGCGAGCTTGTCGGCAAGCCATCGGCCGACGCGGCCAAGCCGCACCACAATGTGGAGCAGGCCGACAAGTCAGCTACCCAGGACGCCGGCCGCGCGGCGGTGTCGTCCTCGCCCGGCGGCGCCGCGTCCAACGCCTCGGCGCCGCGACCGCCGCCGCAGGAAACCCGGCTGATGCGCGCGGTGCGCCTGGCCGCCGCGGATGCAGTCCCGCGTCAGGCGGGGCTGGCGCCGCTGATGGCGGACGTCGGCGCGGTCCTGGAGCGCCCGGAC
>JAYRLX010000150.1:0-1065 GCA_041905125.1 Caulobacter sp.
GCCCTGCTCGGCGGGCGCGTCAACATGACCGGAACCCAGGGCGGACAGCGCTACGCGGTGATGGTCCGTTTCGTTGATACCTGGGCCCGGCGCGACGGCCAGTGGCGTGTCGTCTACACCCAGGTCACGCGGGTCGCGAAGCCCTGATGGCCGCCTCCGCCGGACCCGAGATCGAGCGTCTGATCGCCCTGCTGTCCAAGCTGCCGGGGCTGGGACCGCGCTCGGGCCGGCGGGCGGCCCTGGCGCTGCTGAAGAAGCGTGACACCCTGCTGGCGCCGTTGGCCGCCGCCATGGCCGACGCCCAGGAGAAGGTCCGCACCTGCTCGGTCTGCGGCTCGCTGGACGTCACCGATCCCTGCGCCGTCTGCGCCGACGCCACGCGAGATGCGCGCCTGCTCTGCGTGGTCGAAGAGGTGGGTTCGGTCTGGGCGATGGAGCGCGGCGGCTCGTTCAAGGGCCGCTACCATGTCCTGGGCGGCCTGCTGTCGGCGCTGGACGGCGTCGGCCCCGACTCCTTGCGGATCGGCGAACTGGTCGCGCGGGTCGGGGGCGGCGAAGTGGCCGAGGTGATCCTGGCCTTGCCCGCCACGGTCGACGGCCAGACGACCGCCCACTACATCGCCGACCGCCTGGCCCAGACCAACGTGCCGGTGACCATGCTGGCCCGCGGCGTGCCGGTCGGCGGCGATCTCGACTGGCTCGACGACGGCACCATCGCCCAGGCGCTGCGCGCCCGGCGACCGGCCTGACGAAATCCGCGCTCTTCGTCGGGAATCCGGCTGACAGCCTCGCTTTCCCGCGCCAAGCTCCGCCGGCTCGCTTCGGGACCGCCGGAGCGATAGTGGAGGGACTGATTTCATGAGCACGCCCGAAGACAAGGCTCCGGAAGCCGAAACCGAAGCCCCGCACCCCGCCAAGGTCGGCGTGGTCGATCGCGGCCACAACGTCACCGGCTTCGCTGGCGAGCCCATCAGCGGCATGATCGCCGACCTCGCCGACGGCGACGACTGATCAAGAATGGCGGCGGCCTTTATGCCGCCGCCGACTCCCGGTAGGAACGGAGCA